>JAQUXD010000095.1 GCA_028692535.1 Eubacteriales bacterium
GCCTGTCAACTGGTGCTACCGGCACAATGTGGTCAACGGCATGGGAGGGAACACATTTGCCCCGGAGGGCAGGTATACGAGAGAACAGGCCATTTTGACTGTGCTCCGCTTGTATTATACCGACGGAAGGGCATCCTCCAATCCCGTGCAAAACGAACCGGACTACTATCCGGTTTACAGCGACTACACCATGAGCAGCCTCCGTGGCTGGATCGATTCTTCTTTGAATCAATATGGGAGGGATGAGATAGACCAGACCTGGGGGATGGAAGCAGAAACGTTCCCCTCCGATCAGCACAAGGTTGATCTTGGCGGAGGTGTATACGCTGTGCAGAACACGGATACGCAGACGTCTGTCTTCGACGCTTTCGGAGACACGCTTTCCACGATCTCCACGACAGACGCGGTCGTTCTCGCCGGATCCGCCAACGGCTTGCTTTATTTTCAAAGCCAGGGCGAACTCGGCGAAGTGTACTATACGCAGACCGGGAAAGCGCTTCCGCCAATCCAATGAATCGAAACGTGCGCATTCATACAGATCGGATCTTGGTATCGGGCATCGAGGTCGAGGTCCACAGAAAAAGAATCAAAAATATGCATCTTTCAGTGCTTCCACCCGAAGGAAGCGTGCGCATTTCTGCGCCGCTGCATACCAGAGATGAAGCGATACAGAGCTTTGTTATCAAAAAAAGTTCTTGGATCAAACGACATGTGGACAGGATCCAGAGTCAGCCAAAACCTGCGGAACCTGAATATGTTTCCGGAGAGATTTTTGATGTCTGGGGAAGGCTCTGCATACTGGAAATTCTATGTGGCCGCGTCAATCGTGTAGAGATCGACGGGGATCGTCTGATCATGACGGTCAGGGAAGGATCGACGAGCGAACAGCGCCAGCGCATCATGACGGAATGGTACCGCCGACAATTGAAAGCCGCTCTCCCGGAACTGATTCAAAAGTGGGAAAACATAGTAGGAGTTGAAGCCGGATCCGTCAGGGTCAAAAATATGCGAACTCGGTGGGGAACCTGCAATACGAAAGAGAAAAGGATCTGGATCAGTTTGAGGCTGGCGCAAAAGCACCCGGAATGTTTGGAATACGTAGTGGTGCACGAGTTGGTCCATCTCAGAGAAAAGGGACATAATGCAGTGTTTTACGGGTATATGGACCAATATCTTCCGGATTGGCGTTCGATCCGGCACGAATTGAACCATCCCGTGAATAGGGCGGCCACAGGGATCAAAAACGGAGAAGCGAATGATATCTGAAACTTTCAGCTGGATCGTACTTTTTGCGTTGGGCGCAATGCTAGTCAACAGCGCGGGGATCTGGCTCGTCTATAAAAATATCGAATGGGCCCACAAGAACAAGCAGTATTTCATGTGCTTTGCTGCCGGTGTTCTGATTTCGTCCCCCTTGCTGATCGCATTCCCCGAGGCGATCGAAAAAAATCCAAAGGCCGGCTTTGCGGCGCTTCTGGGCTTTGTGTTCATGTTTTTCAGCAATAAGCTCATCGAATACAAGACCGGAAAATCTTCTCTGGCGTTCGGTATTACAGCTCTGGAAGGGATTGGGATCCACTCGTTTATCGACGGGATCATCTATACCGTAGCGTTCAGCGCGAGTGTCTATACCGGCCTTCTGGCTGGAATCGGTCTGGTTGCCCACGAATTTGCGGAAGGAGTGATCACCTTTTCCGTGATGAGCGCCAGCGGCTTCAGCAAGAAGAAAGCCGGCATCCTGGCCTTCTTCGTAGCCGCGCTCACCACGCCTGCAGGGGCATTGCTGTCCTATCCTCTCGTAAGCAGGCTGGGCGACCCGCTCCTAGGCCTTGCATTGGGTTTTGTAGTCGGGATCCTGATCTATCTTTCCGCATCCCACCTGCTTCCGGAAGCCAGAGAGTATGAAGGGAAGCATTCCTATTGGGCTTTCCTGGCAGGCGTTCTGCTCGGGCTTCTGATGTTTATGATCGAATAGTACACAGAACATAGTATAAAGGATATGAGTAGTATTTATGAGAGGTGACATACGATGAACAAGATAGCTGTGGTATTTCAATCGAAATACGGTTCGACAAGAAAATATGCCCAATGGATCGCCGAAGCGTTGAGCTGTGATTTGCTGGAGCGAAAAAGCGTTAAAGTCGACGACCTGAAGGTCTACGACACCATCGTGTACGGAGGTGGTCTTTATGCTGGAGGCGTTTCGGGATTTGAGCTGATCACAAAAAATGATGAAAAGCTGGCGGACAAGAATTTGATCCTCTTTACCTGCGGGCTGGCAGATGTGAGCCAAGCCTGCAATACGGACAGCATCAAAGAGAGTCTGAAAAAAGCCATGTCGGTTCCCCTGCAGGAAAGGGTCAAAGTTTTTCACCTGCGGGGCGGGATGGATTATTCAAAACTCAGCATTCCCCACAAGGCTATGATGGGGATGGTACGCAAAGCAACGCTCAAGAAAGATCCCGACAAACGCACTCAGGAGGATCAGGAGCTCCTGGAAACCTACGGACAAACTGTGGATTTTACCGATCAGGCAACCATCGAACCCTTGGTGGTGTATGTGAGGTCCCTGTCAGATACGGAATGCGGAGACTAGCGGGAAATATTTATTTTCTTTTAATGTGTTTTTAATCTTGGCCAAATTGCGCTTAAAGCCTTGATTGGTATGATGATCTCACAATCAATCAAGGAGGTATTGAAAATGATAACATTAGAACAGGTAGAAAAGCTTCGCGACAGAGCAAACGTAAGCTATGACGAAGCGAAGGCGGCGCTGGAGACCGCGAACGGCGATGTGCTGGAAGCGCTGATCCAACTGGAGAAAAAGGGCAGTGTATCACCCCCTCCGGGCGGCGGATACTACAGCAGCGAAAAGAGCGCGCCGGAACCGGAAGCAACGCAGTATGGCAAGCAGTGGAAAAAGCATTCCCACTGTCGCAGAGAAGGGGAAGACGGACCTTTCAAACGGCTTTTTAAGTTTTGCGGCGAGATCGTTCGTCGCGGCAACCTGAACAGTATCGATGTGGTAAAGGACGGCGAGGTCAAGACAACGATTTCCATCACGATCCTGGTCCTGTTGATCCTGCTCTTCTTCTGGATCACGGTTCCCCTGATGGTCATCGGATTGTTCTGTGGATTCCGGTATGTCTTCAGAGGTCCGGATCTTGGGAAGGAAGCTGTCAACAACGCCATGGATGCGGCGGCAAATACCGCGGAAAGCATCAAACGTTCTGTCATGGATGAGCCGGGGGATGCAAAATAACGGTATGAATGGAAGGGGCCTATGAGTTCAAGAATACTGTTGATCGAAGATGAAGAAAAGCTGGCTCGCTTTGTGGAGCTGGAGCTTGCCTACGAGGGGTACGAGGTCACAAAAGCCTTCGATGGAAGAACGGGACTTGAACTCGCCCAGACCGGCGAATTCGACTTGGTTTTGCTGGATATCATGCTGCCCAGAATCAGTGGGATGGAGGTTTTGCGCCGTATCAGGCGCAGATCTTCCATCCCGGTCATTATGCTCACGGCCCGGGACAGCGTGGAAGATAAAGTCTCCGGCCTGGACGGCGGCGCAGACGATTATTTGACAAAGCCCTTCGCCATCGAAGAGCTGCTGGCCAGGATCCGCACATGTCTGAGAAAACGAGCAGTGCAAGAGGATGCGTCGGAAATTCTGTCCGCTTCCGGTTTGACCCTGGACGCCGCAAGGCGTACAGTCCACGTGGGAGAGATTCCGGTGGAGCTCACGAAGCGCGAGTTCGACTTACTTCACTATTTTCTGAAAAACAAAGGGTTGGTCTTGTCCCGGGAGACATTGTTGGACAATGTATGGGATTACGAGTTTGACGGCGGCACCAATGCCGTCGATGTTTATGTTCGATTCTTGCGGGCCAAAATCGATGATGTTTTTGACAAGAAGCTGATCCATACTGTCAGAGGGGTCGGCTATGTGATCAAGGATGAATAAGCACATACACGATAAAAGACAGGAGCAAAAGGGGAAAAAAATCCGATCCTCCCTGGTCAATAAATTAAACACACACCTGATGCTGCGCATGCTGGGCGTTTTTTTGGCGATGGATCTGTTCCTCTGTATTGCGATGGGTACGAACACGCTTCTCCGGACAGAACGCACGCTGGCTAAGACCGTGGAGATCGTGAGCGAGTACGGTGTATCCGGTGATCGTTCGGATCTGTGGGAGGGTGTCAACGGCTATCGCATCGAAAGGATCTTGCGCAATCCGGAAGGTTTTGTCGTACCGGAAGGGTTTCACCTGTTTTTGCCGGAGGCGACGCAAAGCGGCGCGAGAAGCTATCGTTTTGACGCAGGAGAGAATCTGCCTTTTCTGGAGCGGGCCGAGCATTTAGTTTTTGATTACGAATTCATTTCGGGCAGTCAGACGTACCGGATCGAAACGGCGATGGGCGCTTCGGTGACCACGCTCAAGCAGGTGCTTTCGGCACTTCTCGTTCTGCAGGGCCTTCTTCTTTTCGGTTCGATTTTTTCCGGCGCCCGGCTGATACGCAAAGATCTTCAGCCCATCGTCGCTTTGGCAGAAACGGCCAGAACCCTGAACATGGCGGGTTCGGATTTCGACATGGAAAAAATGGAACATCTGGCGGTGAAGCTAAACTCCATCAATGCGGCAAAGCTTGATACGCGCATTTCAGTGGATGAAACGGAAAGCGAGCTTCAGGGCCTGGCGGCGGCCATCAACAGTATGCTGGACCGCATCAACGATTCCTACCGGTCCCAGATACGTTTTGTGTCCGACGCTTCCCACGAACTGCGTACGCCGATTTCCGTGATCGAGGGATATGCAAATTTGTTGGACCGGTGGGGAAAGAACGACGAGAAGACCCTGGAGGAAAGCATTCTGGCGATCAAAGAAGAAGCGGCAAACATGAAGGGCCTTGTGGAGCAGCTTTTATTTCTTGCCCGGGGAGACAGCAATACCATGCATCTCCAGCCGGAAACCTTCGATCTGTCGGACCTGGCCGGGGAAATCCTCCGGGAGACCCAGATGATCGACAGCGGCCACGACTTTACTTCCAGCATCCAAAATGTATCGATCCATGCCGACAAGGGTCTGATCAAGCAGGCGCTGCGGATCTTGATCGACAATGCGATCAAATACAGCAATGCCGGCGGCTTGATCACACTGTCTGTTTCGGAAAAGAAGGATACAGTTTCCCTGACTGTGCAGGATGAAGGAATCGGCATTCCGCCGGAAGCCGTCGCCCATGTATTCGACCGGTTTTATCGCGCCGACGAATCCCGGGCGAAGAGTACAGGGGGTACCGGCCTGGGTTTATCCATCGCCCGATGGATCGCAGAGCGGCACGGCGGTCACATGGAGGTGCTGAGCCGTCAGGATGTGGGCACAAGAGTCTCCATCGTGATCCCCAAAGCCGGCGCTCCTCTGGAGCCGGGAAAGGAAGGGACGCCATCGTGATATCTGATATGCATGTTCATACCTGCTTTTCCAGCGATTCGACTGCGCCGGTGGAGGATCAGATCAAGAAGGCCATCAGTCTTGGCATGAAACACATTGCCATCACGGACCATCAAGACTACGATTATCCGGCGTGGCACAGCATTTATCTGCTGTCGGATACCGGAGATACGGAAGGGTATCTCCGGACACTTCGGGCAGTCAGAGAAAAATATGAAGACCGGATCGAAGTGCTTTTAGGCATAGAACTGGGGCTTCAGGTCCACCTGGGCGAAATGCTGAACGAGTACGTTGCGAAGTATCCTTTTGATTTTGTCATCGGCTCCACCCACTGCTACAACGGGCGGGATACGGAAGATCCAACTCTTTACGATGGTCGTTCGGAAGAAGAGGCCTGCCGCGCTTATTTCCAAACGGAGCTGGACAATATTGCCGCGACGGACGCCTACGACGTGGTGGGTCATATTGATTTTGTACTCAGAGATCTGCCTTCGAAAAACCGGTACTTCACCTATGCGAAGTATGCAGAGCTTCTGGACGAAATTCTGCTGACTGTGATCCGAAAGGGCAAAGGGATCGAGTGCAATACCAAGACGCTGTACCGCGGGATGGGACAGCCCGGTCCGGATACCTCGGTCCTGAAGCGCTACCGGGAACTGGGCGGGGAGATCATCACCTTCGGTTCGGATGCGCATCGGCCCGATTGGATCGGCGGTTCCTTCGAGGAGGCTTCAAAAATCGTAAGGGAATGTGGCTTTCGATATTATTGTATCTACAAAGAGCGCAGTCCGATTTTTCTGCCCTTGGGATCTTAGCGCAGACGATCCCCATGACCCGGGACGCCGGCGCCGGCAGCGATTCGGTAAATCGTCACAAAAACTGGAAAATTTAGGCCAATACGAAAGAGGGGGCGTGAAATCGCCCCCTCTTTTCTTTATAGTTCGAAATATTTCTGCAAATTCATGATTTACCCCCTTTACGAAAAGTACTTTATATGATACATTGAAGGCCGTTGTGATAATTTTTTAACAAAGTAGGAGGACATCATGGAGCTTAAACGAGACGAGCACGCTTGTTCCCACTGCTGCGGCGGTGAGTATGCAGCGCTGGACCGGGTACTCGATGAATACAAGGATGTACAGGGAAACCTGATCATCATATTGCAGAAGGC
>JAQUXD010000096.1 GCA_028692535.1 Eubacteriales bacterium
ATCCGTCCGTTCGTAAATAATGTGTCTATTTTTTGTTTCATAGCTTTCTTTCTGTAAAAATCCATGCGGCAGACGGACTGCAATCTGCCGCATCTGTTATGACGACTGGATTATGCGCTGTAGACTTCGTCTCCCGCGAGATAGGTCTTTAATACTTTGACATTGAGAATGTCATTAGCCGGGCGTTGGAAAAGATCCCGGTCGATCACGATCATATCGGCAAACTTGCCTTTTTCCAACGTACCCATGTAGTCCTGTTCCCCATTTGCATAAGGAACATTTTTTGAAAACATGCAGTACGCATCGTAAATCGACACCAATTCCTCCGGATACCATCCGCCTTCCGGCGTACCGTCCAGATCCTGACGTGTGGCGGCAGCATAGATTCCGATCCACGGATTGAAGCTCTCAACAGGACAGTCCGAGCTTCCGCAACAGATAAATCCTTCGTCGATATAGCGCTTCCAGGTATAGGCATCCTTCATTCTTTCTTTACCCAGCCGCTGTTCGATCCAATGCAGGTCTGTGCACAGGAACACCGGCTGAATATCGAAGATGACGGGCAGCTTTTTGAGTCTGGCAAGCTGGCTCGCACTGCAAAGCTGTACGTGGATCAGACGGAACGGCAGCTGCGCTGCGATGTCCGCATCGGTCCAGCCTTCTTTCCGGCACCGTTCCAACGTATATTCGATGGCCTGGATCGATGCTTCCAAACCGCCGTCTCCGATACAGTGGGTGGCCGGCTGCAGACCGTTCACATAGGCTTTGTATGTCACTTCGTTCAAATCGTTCTGTTCAATGACCATGATCCCTTTTGTGGAGGGATCGTCGCTGTAGGGCTCCATTAATGCTGCGGAACGCGCCCCGAAGGATCCGTCGGTAAAGATTTTGAATGTCCCGTATTGCACTTTTCTATAAGGATCGTTCTTTTGAGCTTCCGTCAATACCGGCTTTTCGTACAATTCGTCCAGGCAGATGCTCATGCGTATCGGCAGAAGACCCTTTTGATCCAACTCCTGGTAGGTCTCCAGATCCTCGCTGAAGTTCCAGATTGCCGCGGCATAGGTGTGGAACATGGTGATGCCCATCGCAGAGGCCTCTTTCAGTACCTGTGCCATTAGTTTTGCCTTGATTTCCTTGTCCAACAGGGGATCCGGTACGATATCGTCAAAAATTTTGGAAGCCTGTTCCCGGAAGATCCCGTTGGGCGATCCGTCCTGATTTAATTCCACCAGCCCGCCGGGACCGAAAACGTAGCCGTTTCCGATCTTTGCTTCTTTCATCGCCAGCGTGTTTGCCACTACAGCGTGAAGACAGCAGCGCTTGATGATCAGCGGATGATCGGTGGTCACTTCATCCATTTCAATGTTTGTAGGCAGTCTGTCTTCGCTGTCCTTCCATTTGGACTGGTCGAAGTTGGAACCTTTGATCCACATTCCCTTGGGTGTTTCGGCCGCCTTCTTCTTGAGACGTTCAAAGGCTTCCTTCCGTGTCGTGCATCCGGCCAGATCCACCGTGGTGAGTGTCTGACAGTATGCGTAGAAATGAAGGTGCGCATCGCCTACGGAGGGCAGCAGCACGTTCTTCTGCAGATCGATGGATTCTTTGGCATCGAATTGCTTTTCAGCTTCTTCTGCCGTGCCGGCAAATACGATCTTACCCTTGTCGATTCCCAGAGCTTCTACCGTGGCTCCTTCTTTCTCAAGCGTATAAATGGTGCCGTTTTTAAATAGTTTGTCAATGGATTGTTTCATGATTTCTTTTTTTCTCCTTGTCCTTGCTCCCGTCGGGAGCTGAATATGCTATTTCAATAAATTAACGATCGTTCGGTACAGCAGCTCTGGCGCCACATTGAAGGTGTATTTCTTTTCGATCCGTTCCGTAAATTTATGCGCATCCTTGCCGAAGGCGCCGATATCCAGAACGGGCAGATTCAGAGCGCGGATTTCATCGAAGGGGAGATCATAGGTGATGCCGTAACCGGGCATGTTCTCCTGGAATGTAGCCACAACACCTTCCTCTTCGGGTACCGCTCCGTAGCTGAGGTCGGAAATGTAGGGGAAGAATTTCTTGAAACCCAGTTTATAGTCGGATTTCGTCTCTTTGACTGCAGCTTCCACAGCCTCCAGCAACGCTTTTTCCTTGGGCAGCTTTCCTTCCACGTAGACATGGGGATAGTACGGTTGCGAAAAATAGACGATAATGACCGGATTCTTGTCGGACCAGAGATTATGCACAAATTCCACGATCCTCGTGCTGCGGTCTCTGGAATCCATATCTTCCGTCATTAGCGCGCGCGCTTTCTCCAAGATCATTTCATCTAATCCGGATACTTCTTTACGAACAGCAGAGCAGAGTTGGTCGAAGGACATTACTCTGGGAACCCAGGGCAATGGCTTGAATTCTCTCTTCGCCATTTCGCAGAATTGTTGATAGCGTTTGTTCAGAGTGTCGACGACTTCTCTGAAGCATTCCTCTCCGGCCTTGATCATTTTTTCAAGAATGATTTCCGGTGTGCTGCAGTGGGTCGCATAGTTGAAAAATACGACAGCGCTCTTTGCGATCTGCACGGAGTATTCTGTCTTGAGGTCTCTTTGCTTCAGCGTGATCGGGGGCAGGGTCACTTCGCCGTCGGCCACGTCGGAGAATTCCGGATTGAGATTGATCCGTCCGGTGATCGCCGCGGCGATCTGATTGGGATCGATGCCTTTAAATGATTCGCCCACATGGGTTTCTTTCCCGACGACATAAAATGTCGGCATCACTTTCCCAACCGTACCGATGTAGATGTATTTGTTGGGATCTCCCTCGTACTCCTCTGTAATGTAGTCGGCGTCCAGCAAGGCCAGATAATCATATCCTCTTTGAGCTCTTATGCGGCCGAACTCACCGACACAACTGAGCATGCCGGCGGAATTTCCTTCTTCGTCGCACACCGCTGCAAACACCAGATTCCCTTCGAAGTTATCGATATCTTCCGAAATCATTTCCATGATAGCCATGATTACCGCATCGCCGGCTTTCATATCAAACAAGCCTCTGCCGAACAGATATTCCCCGGATTCCAAGTCGGCTTTGACTGCCGGAGGAAGTTCCAGTTCCTTGAATTTTTCGGTCAACTTCAACGGCTGATTGGCATATTCCTTTAAATTTCCGTAATCGGATACGCCAACACTGTCGATGTGGCCGATCATCAAAACGGTCTTGTCGGACTTGGCCTTGCCGCCTTCCAGTATGGCGATGACGCTTTTCCGTCCCAATGCATCATCTTTTACATCTACATAATACAAATTTTGCGGATTTGCTTTGTAGTAGTCCATTCCGGCAAATATACCGTGCACCTTTTCGGCGATTTCCACTTCTCCGCGGGTCTCCACCACACTGAGTGTACTTGCTAGGTCAAGAGCGATTTCCTCGACTCTCTTGGCAATTTTCGCGTTCATTTCATCCTCCTAAGTTTTCTCTCTTTTCAAGTCTTGACTCGACCCGAAACACACACTAATTTTACTCGACCGCACGTCTCTTGTCTATGTATTCTGTCAATTCGATAAGAAATCGTTTTTTTTTGATGTTCTGCCTTGCATTTCGCAGAAATCCTTGTTATTATTTCAGTGTGGCTATCCCCCTGATAACCACATTAATCTCTAATCCCAATACCCCTTTTGAACAAAACAAGCCACTCCCCTGTGGCTTGTTTTGTTTTTTGTTTCTGTATGGTAGAATAACTCCATGAAAAATAACATTTATCTTTCCGGTCTGAACACAGCTGTGTTCGACATCGAAACTACAGGTCTGTATCCTTCCAGCGACAACCTGGTACTTGGCGGTATATATTCTGTCAGCGATCATGCTGTGATCCAGCACTTTGCTGAGGATCCTTCACAGGAAGCCGACGTGATACAAAAAACACTGGATGACCTGAGGCAGTACGACGCTGTTATCACCTACAACGGCGACTCCTTCGACTGGCCTTTTTTATACAGGCGCGCGCGCCGATACGGGATCCCGACGAACCGGACCCCTTATCAGTCCATCGACCTGTACCGCTGGCTCAAGTTGTACTGGCCTCAGGCGGCATCTCTTCCCAGTCTCAAGCAAAAATCCGTCGAAGTTGCACTGGGGCTTTCAGAAAACCGGGAAGATTTGATCAGTGGCGCCCAATCCGCGCTGTTGTATCGAAATTATGTACTGACCAAAGAGCCCGGCGACAAACGGGATATGCTGCTCCACAACCGGGACGATCTTTCCCAGCTTTGCAGGATCGGCGATTCCCTTTCATTTCTGCCCTATCACAGAATCGCAGCCGAACAGGGATTTCTGATCAAAGGAATCTCCCGCAATATCCGGGTCCTGAAGATCAGCTGGAACGGGTTGCGTCTCTCGGCGGAAGCTCTTGCGGATAAAGGACTGCTTCCTGCGTCCATTTACGGAAGCAATTACGATCTGGAATACGATCCGGGAGACGGCTCTCTGACCTTTCATGTTTTATGCGAACAACGAGAAGGATTGACCTTTGCGGATCTGAATACCCTTCCGATCTCTCATGAAAAGTTTATGGCTGTAGGCGGTTTTCATCACGGACGCCTGGTGCTGAAAGACACAAAACAGACCTTCGATCGTTCTGTTTGCATGCTTATTCGGGAATCCATCGAAGCGCTGATGAAGGAGGAACTGAACGAATGACCAGAAATTTAAAAGAACTAGCAAGAGACGTAAAACTGTTTTCCGTCAACTTGGCAAGTTCCAAAGAAACCCTGAGAAATGAAGCATTACGCGCCATTAAAAACGCTCTTTGGTCTGAGCGGGACGCTATTTACAACGAAAACCGCATTGATCTGGATGCGGGAAGCCAAAGCGGGCTTCCGGATCCCATCCTGAAGCGTCTCCGATTTGATGAAGCAAAGCTACGCACGGTGTTGGACGGAATCGATGAGCTGATTGCGTTGCCGGACCCTCTCGGCAAGATCTTGCTGCGAAGAGAAATGGACACCGATTTGACGTTGGAACGTGTAACCTGTCCCATCGGTGTGATCGGCGTCATCTTCGAATCCCGGCCCGATGCGCTGGTTCAGATCGCTGCGCTGTGTCTTAAAAGCGGAAACTGCGCGCTGATGAAAGGCGGCAGCGAAGCGATGCACACCAACCGCATCCTTTACCGTATCATTTTCGAAGCAGCCTGCAGCCGCGGCATCGACCCCCATTTTCTGACGCTGCTGGAAAGCCGGAGTCAAATCGACGAACTGCTGGATTGCGAGGGCTCCGTCGACCTCCTGATCCCCAGAGGCTCCAATGAGTTTGTCTCCTATATTATGGATCACACCAAAATTCCTGTCATGGGCCACGCTTCCGGCGTATGTCATGTATACGTCGCGCCGTCGGCAAACATTTCCCGGGCGGTTCCGGTGGTGCTGGATTCCAAGCTTCAATATGTCGTGGTATGCAATGCTGCGGAGACACTTCTGGTCCACGAGAACATCGCTCCGGTTTTTCTCCCTGCGCTGACGGAGGGTCTTGGCGATCAAAAATTGGAAATCAGAGGTGATGCGAAAACAGCGCAAATCATCCCGTGCAAGCCTGCTGCGGACGAGGATTTCGGAACCGAATTTGCAGACCGAATCCTGGCAGTGAAAATCGTTTCCTCTACGAAGGAAGCCATCGATCACATCAATCGATACAGTTCGGCACATACCGACGCTATCCTTACGGAAGATTCTGAAGAAGCCGCCATGTTCTTTGCCCTCGTGGATTCTGCCTCCGTTATGCATAACTGCTCCACCCGTTTCGCCGACGGCTTTCGATACGGCTTCGGCGCAGAAGTGGGCATTTCCACCGGGAAGCTCCATGCCCGGGGACCCGTCGGCCTGGAAGGTCTGACCACCTATAAATATTTGATTCGCGGCAAAGGTCAAATCGTGGAGCACTACAGCAGCGGAAAGAAAACATTTCATTTCAAAGACCTTTAAGGAGATTGTTCGATGAAAATTGCATGCATGGGCGATAACTGTATTGACGTTTACCGGCGCCTGGACAGACGATATCCTACGGGCAATGTCGTAGACACAGCAGTCAATCTGGTCAAACTGGGAACACCGGCTTCTGTAATCAGCACAACCGGAAATGATGCCAACGGCATCTGGTTGCGGAATACGCTCGCAAAAGAAGGTATTGATATTTCTCACCTTAAAATCGGCTCCGGTCCAACCGCGATCACTTATATGGACATGGACGGAACAGAGCGGATCCACGGCGAGTATGTCGAGGGCGTCTTGGAAAACATTGTTTTCGACGAAGAAGATATCGCGTTTGCCTCCGATCACGATCTTGTCCACACAGCCCTTTGGGGAAAGGCGGATTCCGTGCTTTCGCGCTTCAGGGAAGCCGGGATTCCCGTCAGCTTTGACTATGCCGACCGGTTGGACCACCCTTTGGTGGAAGCAACACTTCCCTATGTGGATTTAGGTTTCTTTTCCTATCATAGCGGCCGGGACGCTTGGATCGAAGACTTTCTTAAAGACAAGGTCGATCGCGGTATGAAGATCGCCGCAGCGACTTTCGGCGAACGCGGAAGCCTGGCCTGGGACGGAGC
>JAQUXD010000097.1 GCA_028692535.1 Eubacteriales bacterium
TCCCGCAGCGGCGCCGATAAGCTCCCGGCACGGGTCGTAGCGCCGATCAGTGTAAAGCGGGGCAAATTCAGCCGGAGGGAATGAGCGGCAGGTCCTTTTCCGGTAACGATATCCAAGGCAAAATCCTCCATAGCAGAATAGAGGATCTCTTCCACGCTGCGGTTCAGCCGGTGTATCTCATCGATAAAGAGAACTTCGCCTTCTGCCAGGTTGCTCAGGATCGCCGCCAGATCTCCGGCACGTTCAATGGCCGGTCCGGAGGTGATCCGCAGATCCACGCCCAGTTCGTTGGCAATGATTCCGGCCAGAGTCGTCTTTCCCAATCCGGGCGGCCCATAAAACAAAACGTGATCCAGCGGTTCATTGCGGATCTTGGACGCTTCGATATAGATTTTCAGGTTGTCGGTAACCGCCCTTTGTCCGACATACTCGGAAAAACGCTTCGGCCGAAGCGTCCGTTCCATCGTTTCTTCTTCGGGCTGTATGTTGAGACCGACAATTCGTTCGTTATTGTCCATGGAATTCTCCCGACTGTTTATTGATGTGCAAGAGCTTTTTTGATATATTCTTCGGCGGTCAGATCCGGATCGGTAATGCCGATCATGGCAGTCATCGCTTCACTTTTCGTATATCCAAGGTAGATCAATGCATTGATCGCTTCTTCCTTCGCGCTGCCTGCGGCAATATCCGTATCCGCCGCGCTGGCGCCTGTTTCCGCCACATCGATCTTCTCTTTCAAATCCAGCACGATGCGCTGCGCAGTCTTCTTTCCGATTCCATTTGCCCGAGTCAGCGCAGCCACATCTTCAAATACGATGGCGCGGCTCAATTCGGACAGAGGCATCGCGGACAAGACAGCCAAAGCGGCTTTTGCTCCCACGCCGCTTACTGTCATCAGTTTTCGAAACATGGAAAGGGCATCCCTTTCGGTGAAACCATACAAACTGATATCGTCCTCGCGAACGATCATCGCAGTGTAAAACCGCATCTCCTCTCCGGGTTTTGCCAAGAAAGCCGCCGAATTTTCCGGAATGTGAAGTTCGTATCCGATGCCGTTGTTTTCCAGTACAGCCAAACCCGGCAAGATTTCTGCGATTCGTCCTTTGATATAATGGAACATCATGTCACCTATTTCATTCGGTACATCAACTTTTTGACCTGCCCGGAGTAGCCGTGGCACAAAGCGGCTGCCAGAGCGTCGGCAGCATCGTCCGGCTTGGGGATCTGCGTCAGATTCAAGAGCATTTTAATCATGGACTGCATCTGATCTTTTTGCGCCCGCCCGTAACCTGTGATGCTTGTTTTAATCTGCAAAGGCGTGTATTCAAAGATTGAAAGCCCTGAATTTGCGCAGGCCAGAATTGCTACGCCTCGGGCTTGTCCCACTTGAATGGCCGTCGTTGTATTTGTATTAAAAAACAACTGTTCAATGCTGGCTTCTTCGGGCTGATGCGTCGCAATTACTTCCGTGAGCCCTTCGTAAAGACGCTTGAGGCGATCCGGCATGGGCAGCGCTTTGTCTGTAGTGACGCAACCGAAAACCACCGGCTCAAACCGGTTTCCGTTTTGATCGATGATCCCATATCCCATGATGGCATATCCCGGGTCGATTCCTATGATTCGCATCGTAAAATTCCCTCTCTCCGGGTTTGCTTCCCCCCCTAACAACTCCCGTTATTTTACCATAAAAAAAGTCCATTGTCTTTGAAAAAATGAACTGTCATTATTTAGAAATGTGTTATACTTATTATAAATGATGTATAAATATACGCTCAATCTCAGTTCCGGAAGAAATAAGGAGGAAGCGATGAGATACGCGCGACAGAACAAAATCCTCGATATCATCAAAGCCCACGAGATCGATACCCAGGAAAAACTGGCGGAGCACCTGCGTGATGCCGGCTACAAGGTCACCCAGGCTACAGTTTCCAGAGATATCAAGGAAATGCAGCTGGTCAAGACCGTTTCAGACAGGGGGAAAAGCTTTTATACCCTTCCCGCAAAAATGGACGCGCCTTTGAGCGATCGTTTTAAAAAAATCCTCAAAGAAACGATCCAAAGCATCGATGCGGCGGAAAATCTGATCGTCATCAAGACCCTCAGCGGCTGCGCCAATGCGGCCGGCGAGGCCATTGATACGTCCGATTATCCGGAAATCGTGGGTACTTTAGCCGGGGACAACACCCTTCTGGTGATCGTTGACAAGAAAGAACACGTCCCCCACGTCCTGACCGCCTTCGAGAACATCATTGCATAGGAGCGCAGTATGATCACCCATATCAGCATACAGGATTTCGCCATTATCAAAGAACTGAATATGGATCTTCATTCCGGTCTCAATATCATCACCGGAGAGACCGGTGCTGGAAAATCCATTGTCATCGAAGCGATCAGCATGGCCCTGGGCAGCCGCGCCGATACGGATTACGTACGCACCGGCCGCGAAAAAGCCACCGTCACGATGATCGTGGAAACCGACGACGTGGAGATGGACACCATCTTAGAAGAAGCCGGCGTTCCGGAGGAAGATACTCTCATTCTGCAAAGACAGATCAGCGCTGTAGGGAAAAGCATGTGCCGGGTTAACGGCGCCATCGTCCCCTTGTCCGTTTTAAGCAGATTGTGCAAACGGATCGCTGACATCCACGGGCAATACGATCACCAATCGCTGTTGAATGTGGAAAACCATTTGGAATTGCTGGATCTTTACGGAAAACAGGAAATCGAACCGGTTCGACAGATGACGGCAGATTTTTTTCACGGTTACGAACAGAGCGCCTCCGCACTGGACCAATTGCAAAAACGTCTGGCCGACGGAGAGAGACAAAAGGATTTGATGCGCTACGAGCTGGAGGAAATTCGCGCTGCGGCCATCCTGCCCGGAGAAGACGAAACATTGGAAGAAGAAATACATCTGATGCAAAACAGCGAGAAGATCTTCGAAGTTTTGACAGCATCCTATAATGCACTGTATGCAGACGAGTGTTCCGTATCCGCCTTGCTCGGCAAAGCCGTAAAAGATTTCAGTGGGATCGCAGAGTTTTCGGCACAGATCCAGGATATCTCCACAGGGCTCAACGATGCGTTCTACAACTTGGAAGATTTGGGGCACACGCTCCGTCAATACAAGGATTCTCTGGATTTTTCCGTAACTGAAATGGAAGAAAAAATCGCTCGGCTGGATGGATTGGAAAAGCTGAAACGAAAGTACGGCGGTAGTCTGGAAAGCATTTTCGCCTATGAAGCGAAAGCGGAAAAAGAATTGGAAAAGATCGAACACGCCGATGAGGAAATAGAAAGATTGAAACGACAGAAGGCTTTATTCCAGGAGCAACTGCAGGCAGCATCTGCGAGACTGCGCGGCCTGCGTATCCATTACGGAAAGATGCTGGCGGAAGCTATCACAAACGAATTGAAGGAACTTCACTTTAAAGACGGAGTCTTTGCTGCGGACATCCAGACCGGTCCCTTTTCCGTAAAAGGCATCGATCGTGTAGAATTTTTGATCAGCGCCAATAAAGGCGAAGATCCAAAACCGCTGGCGAAAATCGCCAGCGGCGGAGAGCTTTCCAGAATCATGCTGGCCATGAAACGGATCATCGGAGACCTGGATCGGATCCCGACCATGATCTTCGATGAAATCGACAGCGGGATCAGCGGGGCCACAGCCGGGATCGTCGGGAAAAAGCTTCATGAAATCGCTCAAAATCATCAGGTTCTTTGCATTACCCACCTGCCCCAGATCGCGGCTTTCGGACGTCAGCACTACCGCATCGAAAAAATCAGCGATGAGATCAGCACGCATACGACAGTCACTCCGCTGGATTCTCAGGCGCGCATTGAAGAGATCGCACGCTTGCTCAGCGGCACGATCGTGACCGAGCAAGCCCGGGCCAGCGCTCGCGAGTTGCTTACGCTTTCCGGCGATCAGTGCTGATCAGACGAGGGATACTCCAGGGTAACCCGTCCCAATGTACCGGAACGGAACTCATCCAGAACGGTCCTTGCCGTTCGCTCGTAGTCGATGCGGCCTCCGCTCAGAAGGTATCCCCGGCTTCCGGCAATGGCTTCCATCGTTTCCAGCGGAGTATCGGTAGGATTTTTTAAATGATAACGCTCTTCCAACAAGGCGTAATGCCGCTCTGACAGCCGTGTGATCAAGGCCAGCGCCAAATCGGCCAGATCCATCGTTTCATCTTTTACGGACCCGCAAAAGGCCAGATTCAGGCCCGTTTGCGGGTCTTCGAATTTAGGCCACAATATACCGGGAGTATCTAAAAGCTGGATGTCCGCGCCAAGATTCAGCCATTGCTTTCCCCGCGTCACACCGGGCTTGTTTCCCGTACGCGCGCCCTTCTTTCCGGTCAGCCTGTTGATTAGGGAAGATTTGCCTACATTCGGCACCCCAACGATCATCAACCGTAGAGGGCGTTTCCGCACTTGGCCTTCATTTCGGCTGTCACGGATTCGCTCCAGGCTTTTTAACAGCTCTTTTACGCCGCTGCCGATTACTGAATTCATCACGAGCACGTCATCGGATTCCCTGCGGAAATGATCTTTCCACAGCGCAGTTATTGCAGGATCTGCGAGATCGCTCTTGTTGAGTACGACGATCCTTCTCTTGTTGATGATCAAATCGTTGATGATCGGATTCCGGCTGGACAGAGGAATTCTGGCATCCAGCAGTTCGCAGACCACATCCACCATTTTCAGGTTGGCGGCGATCAGCTCTCTTGTTTTTTTCATATGGCCGGGATACCAGTTGATCTGCTCCATGATTCGTTTCCTTTCGCTGAGAACAAAACAGGAGAACCTGGCGATTCTCCTGACTTTGACTACTTTTCTTTCCGTACCTTGATCTTTGCGGCTTTGCCGGTCCGCTGTCTCATATAGTTCAGCTTGGCTCTTCTGACGGCTCCCTTGCGAACCACTTCGATCTTATCGATTCTGGGTGAGTGGATCGGGAATGTCTTTTCGACGCCTACACCTGAAGCGATCCTGCGAACGGTAAAGGTTTCTCCCAAACCGCCGTTTTGTCTTTTCAGGACAAACCCTTCGAAGACCTGGATTCTCTCTCTCGTTCCTTCTTTGATTTTAATGTATACCTTGACGGTGTCGCCGACTTCAAAAGAGGGAATATCCGGTTTTAAATAATCCTGTGCAATTGTTTTCATGATGTCCATGATCGTATCCTCCTTTCTTCTTAGACGTTCTTAATATCCTTGCGCAAGAAATGCCTGTGCAAATCCGCTTTATCAGAGGACCGTCCGTAATACGCAAGTTGTATAATAGCATAAGGAGCCTTTGTGTGCAAGTGTTTTCCGCGGAAAGCGCTGTAATCGAATGCCTCAGGCCCGGGGATGGGTTTTATCGTACACATCCATGATCCGATTTTTGCTGACGAACATAAAAATTTGCGTCGCGGTGATGTCTTCGTGTCCCAGAAGCTCCTGAAGGGATTTGATGTCCGCTCCGTTCTGGATCATGTGCGCCGCAAAGGAATTGCGCAGGATCTGGGGAGAGAGCTTGCTGCCCAGCTCCGCCTGATCCGCGTATTCCTTAATGATTTTCCATACGCCCTGACGGGAGATCCGATCTCCCAAGTAATTCAAAAATAGAGCACCGACTTCTTCTTTTTGTCGCAGCAAAGCTTTGCGGCCTTCGTAGACATAGCTTTCCAACGCAGCTCTGGCAGGCCGGCCCACAGGAATAACGCGGGCTTTTCCGTGCTCTCCGGTGCAGGTGATAAATCCGATCCTTAAATTCAGATCGGCCAGATTCGCCATGGCGATCTCCGATACCCGCATCCCCGACGCATACATCAATTCCAGCAAGGCCCGATCGCGAATCCCTTTGGGAGATTGATCCGGCTGAGCTAAAAGTATTTCCACTTCTTCAATGGACAGGAATTCGATTTTCTTGCGCGGCAGCCTGGGCGATTTGATATTCTGGGTGGGATCTTCTCCGATTTCTCCTCTCTGCATCAGAAAATGATAAAAAGCCCGGATCGAAGCCAACTTCCGATTGATCGTGGCTCCCGATCGTCCTGCTGCTTTCAGATTCAACAGATAAGAAACCACATCTGCATTGGTGGCATCCGGAATATCCTTCCCTTTATGATCGGCCAAATAAGCAGCAAACTCCTTATAATCCCCGGAATAGGCGCTCAATGAGGTGGCAGCCATGGATTTTTCCCTTATTAGATAATCTGTAAATAGCTGATGATAGTCCATCGTTCCTCCTCCGGCAGGTCAGTATCCGAGTTCACGCGCGATCATAAGAATGCCGATAATGGTTTTGCCGTCGATGATCTCCCCGCACTCCACCATATGCACCAGTGTATTCAGATCCATTTCGTACAGATCAATGGCTTCGTTTTCATCAAAGGCTGTCTGCCCCCGATTTGTCGCGGAAGCCCTGAAAATCTCGATCACTTCATTGTTGTATCCGATCGTCCCGTAAAATCGGGCAATCGACCGAAAATCAACTGCATCGTATCCCGTCTCTTCTTTCAGTTCGCGTCTGGCCGTCGTTTCGGGATCCTCCCCCGCTTCGGCTTTTCCCGCAGGAATTTCCCAAACGT
>JAQUXD010000098.1:0-4049 GCA_028692535.1 Eubacteriales bacterium
GTACAAGAGCGGATGCTGCCCCGACAGCAGCATCGTGGATCTGAACAGCAACTTTCGTTCCAAGCAGGGGATCATCGATCTGGTGAATCGTGTTTTTTCTGTCATCATGCACCCGGAAGCGACGGGATTGGCTTACGACAGCAATGCAGCGCTGATCAAGGGAAGCTCATACGAAGGCCCTCGGGATGTGAAGCCCGTGCTGTATTTGGTCGATACCGGTGAAAGCGATGAGGCGGAGATCGATCCGGAGATCGCGGAAATGAAAGCCGCGGAGCTGGAAGCGCTTCAGGCTGCTGCCATTCTCAAGGAACAGCTGGGCCAGATTATATACGATGACAAAGCCGGTGTGGAACGGCCCCTGGCATATCGGGACATGGCGCTTTTGATGCGGGCCGTCAGCGGAAACGGCGAAATTTACTTCCGGACATTGGCGGATGCGGGAGTCCCCGTGATTCTGGAACGCAACGAGGGCTATTTCAACACCATTGAGATCCAAGTATTTTTGAATTTGCTCCGGTTGATCGACAATCGCAAGCAAGACATACCGCTGCTGAGCGTGTTGAGGTCTCCTATTTTCGGGTTCCGCGCCGATGATCTGGCGGAAGTGCGCATCTTTGCCAGCAGAACCAACGCCGAAAGAATCTCCTACAACGCTGCTTTTTTTCATTATGTCAGCGATGGCCCCCAGGGAGTGCTGAAAGAAAAATGCGCCGCATTCTTGAAAAAGCTGGCCGACTGGCGCGACCAGGCCACTCATCGCCCTTTGGCAGATTTTCTATGGTCCTTGATGATCGATACACAGTATCACATTTTTGTGCGCGCCATACCGGGCGGCACGCAGCGCCAGGCGAATCTGCAAGCTTTGGTAAATAAGGCTGCGGCGTACGAGGCAGCAAATTTCGGCGGATTGCACGGCTTTATCCGGCATGTGGAATTTTTGGCCGATAAAAAAGGAAAGATCGATGTGGGGCAAGCAGGTATTCTGGCCGAAGATGCTGACGCCGTGCAGATCATGACGATCCACAAAAGCAAGGGGCTGGAGTTCCCCTTCGTTCTGCTGACCGGCTTGAACAAACGCGTTCTCCATTCCTCCGGCGGTCTCCCTCTTGCAATTCACAAGGAGCTGGGTCTGGGTTTTCGTCTGGTCGACACCCGCCGCGGCGTTTACGCGGATTCGCTGGCGTATCGGATGATCAACGATCGGATTCGGCAGGAAGAGCTGGCGGAAGCGATTCGGATCCTCTATGTCGCCATGACCCGACCGAAGGATCGGCTTGCGCTTCTGGCCGCAGTGCGTAAACCTTCGGAACTTATTGGGAGAATCGACGCAATCCTTCCGGGAGATGTTGAGCACACAGGAACGTATCTGGAGATGCTTGTCTCAGCGGCCGGTGATGAACTTCCGGTCCGGATCGTAGAAAAAGGACAGCTTGCCCGGAACCTGGACAGTGAAGCTGAATCCAAAGAGCGGTTGCGAAAGATCTTGGAACATGGGTTTGAAACTGAGGAGACGAGCGATGATTCCCGTAGCTCGTCCTGGTTTCGGTATTTGGAGACGCCTTGTTTCGGACCTGAAACGCCCCAGGAGCCTGTGAAGCTTACAGTATCCCAGCTGGCAGCCATGGAGGCCGAGTCGGTGCCGGCCCGGCAGAGGCTTTCTGCGGAGGATGCCGAGGAGGAAGACTGGACCGCAGCGGTGGAAGACCGACCCTTCGTTTTCCGGCAGCCCAGCTTTCTGACAGGACGGAGAACGCTGTCGCCTGCCGAAATCGGAACAGCGTATCACAGCGTTCTGGAGCGGATCCCGATATCCGCGCGTTATACGAAGGAAGAAGAAGTTGCCGCTTTTCTGCGGGAACTGGTGCAGAAGGAGATGCTCACATCGGAAGAAGCGTCCGCAGTGGACCCGGCGAAGATCGCCGCCTTTTTCTGTTCTGAGACCGGAGCGCGCATATTGGCGGCATCGGAAGTCCTGCGGGAGGCATCCTTCGTGATGAAGACCATGTTTCGCGGCAGCGAACGGCTGGTGCAGGGAACCATCGACTGTTATTTCCGGGAAGGAGATCATTGGATCCTTGTGGATTACAAGAGCAATTTCGTCGACCCCCAAATGTGGCAGGAAGAAAAAGAGCGATTGCGGCGCACGTACCAAACACAGATGCGCCTGTACAAGGAGGCATTGGAGAAAATTACCCGTGTGCCTGTCAAGGAAGCGATCTTGTATCTTTTGGCGGTGGAAGACCAGTTGACAATGACGTATTGATTGAAAGGAGCTCAAGATGGTATTTGTGTATATCGCGGAAGGCTTTGAGGAGATCGAAGCCATAACGCCGGTGGATGTGTTGCGCCGGGGCGGATTGAAAGTGGAAACGGTATCCGTAGAGAAGGAACTGCAGGTGATCGGCGCGCACGGCATTCCGATCGTCTGTGACAGGACCCTTGCGGAAAGTGAAATGATCCGGGCAGATGCCCTGATCCTGCCCGGGGGGATGCCCGGCGCTTTGGGCCTGCTTCACAGTACTGTTCTTTTGGATCGGATCCGCAGGGAAAACGCAAAAGGCACCTTGATCTGCGCCATCTGCGCAGCGCCTATGGTCTTAGCCGGAGCCGGGATTCTGGAGGGGCGAAAAGCGGTGATCTATCCGGGGATGGAAGCTGAAATCAAAGATGCCGTTCCCTGTTCGGACAGAGTGTGTGTCGACGAGAATCTCATCACTTCCCTGGGCCCGGCTACGGCAATGCCGTTTGCGCTGGAAATTTTAAAGGCGTTGACCGATGCACATACGAGAGAAGAGATCAAAGAAGGAATGCTGTTCCATGATTGATATCGATCTGCATCTGCATACCCATTACAGCGACGGAACGGAAAGCCCCGAAGAGCTGGTGGAAAGAGCTTATCGGGAGGGCTTGCGGACGATCGCCATCACGGATCACGACGGAATCGACGGTGTTCCGGGAGCGTTGCGTGCCGCCGCGCCGTTGGGGATACGGGTGATTCCGGGGCTGGAATTTTCCGCCGAATGGGAAAGAGAAGACCTTTCAGGAGAAAAGGAAAAGCACACGATTCACGTGCTGGGATACGGGATCGACCTTGAAAGCAAGGCGCTGCAGGATAAAATGGCGCAGATCCGGAAAAGCAGAGCGGAGCGAAACGAGAAACTGTACCGCGCATTTCTGGAAAAAGGCATCGAATTGGGGCAGGAGGAACTGGAAGCGGACTCTCCCGGAAGATTTGTAGGGAAACGTGCGTTTGCAGCAACTTTTGTGAGGAAGGGGCTTGCCGAAAGCATCGAGGAAGCGTTTGCCTCTGCCCATTTGATGGATGATCCGCTGATCCGCTCGATCCGCAAGGAGAAAACCTCTGCGGGAGAGGCGATCGGAATCATACACCAGGCCGGCGGAAAGGCATTCCTTGCCCATCCTTTCCAACTGGGCTATCCCTCCCTGATCACGGATCCCGATGGATTTCGCGCTCGCCTCGCTCTTGTGGTCCGGCGACTGCAAACCTTGGGACTGGATGGCTTGGAATGCTATTATCCAACGCATGACCGGGAGCGGACAGATTTTTTATTGACATTGGCGGATCAAAACGCGCTGCTGGCTTCCATAGGATCGGATGACCACGGCCCCCAAGCGAGAAAAATAAAAAAGATCCACTCTTTTCAAACCGAGGCGGACCCGGCTCGGCTGCAGTGGATCGATGCTCTTTGATCCCATGATTCAGAAAAGCACGGAAACTGCCCGGCGGATCCGCCGGGCTTTTTATAGAATAAAATCGCAGAAGCGTTCCGGATGCACAGCGTTGAAATAGAGATTTTCAAGAGGGATCCACCGCTCCAGAAAAACCGCTAGCCCCTCCGGACCTTCTCTTGAAAGGATGCGACGCTCCTGTTCCCTTGCGTCGACGCTCAGGAAAATGCGGATGTCGTAGAGGTGTCGCAGGGCATCGTGAAGGCTGTAAGATCCTTCAACGACGGTGAGCGGCGACCAGGGAATCTGCCGACGGGGCCGAAAGGACATCGTTTTGCAGTCAAAAGGCAGATAGGACA
>JAQUXD010000098.1:4149-6386 GCA_028692535.1 Eubacteriales bacterium
GTAGCGAAGAACGGTGAGCGGCTGTCCGGCCGCTCATTTTTTCTTTCGGGCAGCAGGATCGGTCCATTCCGGAAAACTGCCTGATGCGATGGCCCAGAGATACAAACTGGCGACAGAGCCTTTGGGCGAATACCGCTTGCGATACCTGTCGAATCGTTTGCGATCGATGGCCCGATGACGGTACAGCATGCGCATTCCGCGCAGAATGGCCAAATCGCCGTAACTGACGATGTCCGGCCGCTGCATGGAAAAGATCATGAGCATTTCAGCCGTCCAAACACCGATCCCCTTCAATGAGGAGAGTTCCTGTATTACTTCTTCGTCGCTCTTTTCGGTCAGGCCCTTTAGATCGAAGCCGCCGGAGCAGATCTTGTCCGAATTTTCCAGGATGTAAGAAGCCTTTCGGAAGGAAATGCCAAACCGCTGAAGATCTTCCAGCGATGTATTGCAGATCTTCTGCGGCGTCAGGGTTCCGTAGTAGTCCGTCATTCGCTTCCAGATCGTGCGGTGGGCTGCCGTGGAGATCTGCTGGCCGACGATGCTGTTGACCAGCGATTCGTACAGGTCTCCCTGGATAGGACGTTGGATCGGACCGATCCTGTCGATGGCGGCTCCCAGCTTTGCGTCTTTTTTCTTCAGATAATCGATATCACTTTGATCGTATTGAAAATGCAATTTACTACCTCGCGCTTGGCAACATGTGTTACAATTATAGCATATCATTGAAGCAGAACGAGAGGAAAAATCATGTTGATCACTGTGAAACTCTTTCCCAAAGAAAAGGGTATACCCATAACAGTCGAACCGGGTACGACCATTGCCGAATTGGCGGATCGTTTCCGGGAACAGCTGCCTTACGATGTGGTTGCCGCGAGGCTGAACAACCACGTAGTGGGTCTGGATACGCAGTTGCACGGCGATTCGGAGGTTACATTTCTGGATCTGCGGGATCCCTCCGGCAATCAGGCTTACCAGAACAGCGTGGTCGAGTTGTATCTGGAGGCGGTGCGGCGGGTTTTCCCCAAAGCATCCGTCGTGATCGCCCATTCTTTGAATCGCGGGATCTTCACCGAAATATCAGGAATCCGCACCCCCGGTCCCGGCGAGGTGGCACGGATTGAAGCCGCTATGAACAAGTTGGCAGAGGCGGATATTCCTTTTTTTGAGATCAATTCGGATCTGCAGCTTGTTGTTCCATCCACGGGATATGTAAAGGAATTCGATCTGAAGAAGTGCCGCAACGGCATCATCATCCGGATCGCCGAAGCGGCCCATCCTCATGGTTTGCCACCCTACAGGGACGATAAAAAGCTGCACAAGGCTTTCCGGGACCAGGAAAAATGGAACGACATGTTGGGCATTCGCTATATGGATGACCTGAACGACCGGATCAAAAGTGGCGAGATGCGGGAGATCATCCAGATTTCCGAAGCGCTCCACGAAAAGAGTATCGCAGGGATCGCCGATCAGATCGTTCGTGCCAAAAAGCGGATCGTGCTGATTGCAGGACCTTCCTCTTCGGGGAAAACCACCTTTGCGCACCGACTGTGCACCCAGCTTTGGGTTAACGGTCGGAAACCCATCTATCTGGGCACGGACGACTATTATCAGGAGCGGGATCTGCTACAACCCGGTCCTGACGGGACAAAGAATTTTGAAAATCTGGACTCTCTGGATGTGGAGCTGTTCAACCGGCATATGAATGCTTTGCTGGCAGGCGAGGTTGTGGATATTCCTCATTTTGATTTCGGCTCGGGAACGAAAATTTTCGGTCGCCGGATTCTGCAGGCCGAGCCGGACCAGCCCATTGTCATCGAAGGAATCCACGGTCTGAACGATGCGCTTTCCCGGCAGATACCGACAGAGCAGAAGTTCAAGATCTATATCAGCCCGCTCACGATGGTGCGCATCGACAATCACAACAGGATCCCGCTCACCGATGTGCGAAAAATCCGCCGGATCATACGAGATGCTGCGAAGCGGGGATGGGATGCCCGTCAGACTATTGAAGCCTGGCCCAAAGTACGCGCAGGGGAGGATGTCAATATTTTCCCTTACAGCGATCAGGCCGATGCCATTTTCAATTCCGTCCACGTGTACGAGATGGCGGCGCTCAAAAAGTATGCCCGTCCTTTGCTGGAAGAGATCGGTGAACAGGAGGAGGCGTACACCGAAGCCAGGCGCTTGCTGCGCATTCTGGGGTTTGTGGATGAACTTGAGGATGATTCCGTTATTGT
>JAQUXD010000004.1 GCA_028692535.1 Eubacteriales bacterium
AGCCTTGCCAGCTCGTTGATGCGTTCCATTTCGGCTTTTTTCAACATATCGTCCCTTCCCCTTCTTTGCGCACGAATATAGCACAGGAACTATGTTTTGTCAATAAAGCTGCCGTTACAGTGTGGTTACAGTCCGTTAGAGACGAATGAAATCTTTGATTTTTGCAAAAGTCGCGGGGCCGATCCCTTTTACTTCTGTCAGTTCTTCCAGCGCTTTAAAGCCTCCGTATTCGTCTCTGTACGAAATGATTCCCAGCGCTTTCGTCGGGCCGATCCCCAGGAGTGTTTCCAACTCGTCCTGAGTGGCGTGATTGATGCTGATCAATGTATCATTGGGCTCTTCTGTCGATAGAGGCTCTTCTATGGCTATAACCGGTTGTTCCTGACTCTGTGTGATCAGAATTTCATCATCCCCTGTCAGAAAATTCTCTACTCCGCCGACTGCGGCTATAAGAAGAAATACGCCTGTGCACAGCTGACGGATGTGTTTTCTTGTCGTTTCGTCGATACGAATTATAACACCTCTTTCTTGATAAAATTTAACATATTATACCATATTTAAAAACTCTTGTAAAGTGCGCCTGTGAAGCTTAGCATTCTGATGCGTGACATGATACGGCGCTTTATGTTACACTTGATATATGAATGTAAGAAGGAGGTCACCTATGATCAACATTGACAAAGAGCTCTGCACGTCCTGTGGTTTATGTGCGAAAATCTGCGAAACACGGGATATTGCCATGACCGACGAAGGCCCGGCACCGCTGGGAAAGGATTGCTCGGAATGCGGCCATTGCGTGGCGATCTGTCCGGCAAGTGCGGTGGAACTGGTCGGATACGATTCGAGAGAGGTTCTTCCATTCTCTCCGGATCGATTTCACATCGATCCGGATATATTGCAAAATTTCATGAAATTTCGTCGCAGTACCCGGCGTTTTCTGCAGCGGAAACCCGAACAGGATAAAATCGAGGCTGTTTTGGAAGCCGGACGATACAGTCCTACTGCATGCAATGATCAGCTGCTTCGCTATGTAGTAGTAGAAAAAGATCTACCCGCTCTCCGCAACCTGTTGTGGGAGGGTGCCGCAGCGTATGCGCAACGCGCAAAGGACAATTACCTTCTGGGCCGTTACCATGAATTTATGGAAAGCCACGGGCAAATCGATACGCTTTTGTATGGCTGCACACATTTGATCTTTATCATGGCTCCGAATGAAAATGACGCCTGCATCGCCTCCTCCAGAATGGAACTCATGGCCAATGCCCTGGGCCTGGGAGCTCTGTACTTGGGCTATTGCAAGCTGGCTGTGGAAGCCTCTCCGGCTTTGCGGAAATACCTGGAGGAAACACCGGAATCAAGGACACAGGTGGTACTGGCGTTGGGATATCCGGATGTGACCTGGCACAGAACCGTACCGCGCAAACCGCTGCAAGTTCAATGGAAGTAAAAAGAGGTGCTAGCACCTCTTTTTACTTCCTATTTGTTGTTTTCTCCGAAAAAATAGGCTTGTCTTTCTTCTTCGGTCATGGCAGATATCGGTTTTTCCTCCATCACTTCGGCGTTTTTGTGTACAGGTATGTCCGGCTTTGGTTTTTGGGTATACATAACCCCGCAGACAATGGCCGTAAGAGGGATTGTCAGCAGTATCGCCGTACTTCCGATCAATGCCTGGAGGATCTCCACCACGATGGATTCACGGTTCAACAACTCCCGCAGCGAAGATGAATACGTGATCAGCAACAGAATCGAACACAGAGAGCTTCCAATGTACGCAAGGACCAGGGTGTTGGCCATCGTCCCCATCACGTCCCGCCCGATTCGTATACCACTCTTGACCAAGCTTGCGAATCCGATGTCCCGCGCATGGAGGCGAATTTCGTACAAGGAAGATGCAATATCCATGGCGACGTCCATCACCGCGCCCATGGCTCCGATCACGATCATAGCGTAAATCAACGCCACCAGATCAAGGCTGACACCGGAATCCAAATATGTCAAATAAATCGAATGCTCATCCAGCATGCCTGTCAGCCGCAGAAGCTTTTCAAACAGTATAGACAAGCCGGCCGCTACGGCCACACCAAAGATACAGCCCAGAATCGTAGCAAGGGATTTCGTGCTGGCCCCATTGGTGAGCAAAAGTGTCATACTGATCGTAAAAATACATGTGACCAGCGACATGACATAAATATTGTAACCGCCCAGAATGGAAGGAATAAATACCGTAAAGATCGCCAGAATCGTAAACGTAAGCGAAATAATGGTATTGAGCCCTTTCAGCTTCCCGAAAACAAGAAGCAGCAAAAAAAACACAGCGCCCAGAACAAGCAGCAAATCGAAGCGAGCATATCCGCCGAAGATCCAATCCACATCCATGCTCTCGTCGCCATAGTTGTAAAGGATCACTTTGTCTCCCACCGATACGGGTTCTTCGTGAACTTCGGTGTAGTTGTCGCTGGTTTGTGCGGCGATCACTTCCATCCCTTTGTCGGGCCCCGTCAGCAACGTTACCGTGAAATACGTCAGATTGTTTTCGTATGTAATATCTTCGCTCAGGTCATACTGGTCTGATACCGTTTCCCCGATTTTCTCGACTCGCCCTTTTTCAACATAAGCACCGTCCACATTGAAAATATTCACATCTTGAGAAAATATTCGATAGCCGCCTGCAATATATGCAACAGAAAGGCATACGGTAATAAGCCAAACCAGAATCTGTTGAAATCGGGGTTGAAACCGTACTTTCGCTCTACTTTTCTTTTCTTTTCTCATATAAACCTTCTTTTCCAGATCCGCAGAAATCGAGCAAGGGTATAAGTATGCCGTCTTCAAGACAATACAGATCTGTCCGCACAATGCGACAAGTTTCCTGCTCAAAAGAGATCCCCACCGATTCGCACAGGGCTTCCATCAGAAGCATGGGATTCAAGACTTCATTGCTGGCGGCCCGCAATATCGTATGGATCCTCAGCTCATTCTCGTCAGTTTGGGTCCAAGTCAATCGATAAATCAGATGTTTTACATCCTTCTCGACCTTCTTTTTCGTCTTTTTATCTCTCTTGTTTACAATAATACTTTTCTGTGAATTAAAGTAATCCAGCGCTTCATTTGAGATGAGTAGGCCTCCCGTCGGCAAACAAACAGCATATTCTGCATATTCCACTATAGAAGACAGGTTTTTGGGAGAAGGCACTGCTTCTATTCCTGCCGTGAGAACGATACCTTCAGTCAGCGCTTCGTTACCTCTTTTGATCATATCAATGATATCGTAGCTTTTTTCGGTTTCAATTTCAAGATATTCCGAATTCGATTCAAAGCCCAGCGACAAAGGCTGCGCGATATTCATTTTCGGATGCGGATTATATCCTTTTGAATACATCAGTTCGACTTCAAGTCGTTTAAACATGCGGCGAAACAGACGCTGCAAATCCAAATGAGAAATAAATCTCATGGAACCGGTCTTTGTAAAGCGAAACACATATCGATTCACAGCACACCTCCCCATGGACAAGGCGTATAAGCGTTAATGCCGCAATCGTTGCATCCATATCGACAATCCGGTGTTGCATATCCCTTCAGTGCGCTTTCATACTCCTGGCGTAAAAATGCGTTGCTGACTCCGCAATCGATCACATCCCAAGGCAATGGGGCATCTGTCGGAATCTCGCTCACAGACGGATGATTTGTTCCGATAGAATAATCTTCCAGCAGCGCCTTCCAGATATCCGAACGGAAATACTCAGTCCATGCATCAAATCGGCATCCTTTTTCCCAAGCCGCATACAACAGGGCGCCTATTCTCCGATCGCCTCTGGCCATGATCGCTTCCAGATGACTCGTAAAGGAATCGTGATAACGGTAGGTAACGCCTTTTATTTTTTTAAGACGGTCTTTTAAATAAAAATGCTTTTGATCAAATGCTTCTGTAGTATCCTGGGCGCACCACATAAAAGGCGTAAACGGCTTAGGTACAAACTTCGACACACTGACCGTTACATTGAACCGCCCCTTGTTGTGATCGCTCTTTTTATGGGCAAGTTCCATGATATGCCGGGCAAGGTCTACAATCCCGTCCAAGTCTTCCTGCGTTTCGGTGGGCAGGCCGATCATAAAATACAGCTTTACCGAGTTCCATCCCAGATCTATCGCCTGATCCAAAGCGGAAAGAATTTCTTCCTCCGTAAGGTTCTTGTTGATCACGTCCCGAAGTCGCTGTGTACCTGCTTCCGGCGCAAAGGTAAGCCCGCTTTTCCGGACACCCTGTATTTCCTCCAAAACTTTGAAACTGAAATGATCCAGACGGAGCGAAGGTAAAGAAAGGCTGATTTGTTCCCTTTTGCAATCCTCCATCAATGCTGTCACCATGGCTTCGAACTCAGAATGGTCCGACGTGGAAAGAGACAGTAACGAAAGCTCCTGATGTCCGCTGTTGCGAAGCTGCTCCAGAGCAAGTTTATGAATCGTTTCCTTGCTGCGCTCTCTTACCGGGCGATAGATCATACCGGCCTGGCAAAAACGGCAACCTCTGGTGCAGCCACGAAAGATCTCCACAACTGCCCGGTCATGGACGACTTCGATGAGCGGAACGATATTTTTGACCGGGAAATCGATTGCTTCGATGTCGGATACGATGGCTTTCAGCACCCTGTCGGGCGCCTCATGGATACGTTTCTGATACCCTGCATAAAGTCCCTCGTCTGAATAGAACGGCTCATAGAAAGAAGGAATGTATACGCCCCGAAGAGTGCAAATCTCTTTAAGAAAGGCTTCTTTTACGAGTCCTGAACGTTTCCACAAACCATATCTTCTGCAGATTTCCGGCAGCAGTTCTTCCCCATCTCCGACCAAAACCACATCCAGAAAATCAGCCAGCGGTTCCGGGTTGAAGGCGCAGGGACCTCCCGCGATAATCAAGGGACTGGTTTCATCGCGCATTTCTCGGCGGATGGGGATTCCGGACAGGTCCAGCATATTGAGAATGTTGGTATAAGATAGTTCATACTGCAGTGTAAAACCGACGATGTCCATCTCCCGCAACGGTGTTTTGGTTTCCAACGTAAAGAGCGGCAGGTTTGCCTGTCGCATTTCGTTTTCCATATCCGCAGCAGGCGCAAAGACCCGTTCGCAATAGGTGTGGTCTGTCCGGTTCAGATGATGATACAGAATCTGTAATCCCATATAGGACATCCCTATTTCATAGCGATCGGGAAAGCAAAATGCAAACCGCGTAAGCTCCTCGCTTGTATTTTTTTTGATGCTGTTCAGCTCGCCGCCGATGTAGCGGGCCGGTTTTTCAACTCGCATCAATATTTCTTCCAGTTTATGTTCGAGATTCATGTCTCCCCTATTCATCCCAATATTCGAAATCGTAATCGATCACCCGAATCACATCTCCGTCTTGCAAACCCATTTCCTTTAGGCGTTCGATAGCGCCTTTCTCTTCGATATACTTGTGCAAGTAGCGCAAAGAACCGGAATCATTAAAATTGGTGGAATTGAATATCTTTTCCAGTTGCATTCCGGTCAGAACGTATTTTTCTCCGTCTTTTCGAATATAGATCTCTCGATACCCCTCTTCTTCCTCAGGCTGTTTTGGATCATAATACTCCACGATCTCGGGCGCTTCATCTTGATCGCATTCCTTGAGCGCTTTGAAGGCTGCTGCCATCAGCGCATCGACGCCTTCTCCGATGGGTGCGCAAATCGGGTAAACGGAATATCCTTCCCGGAGAATGGCCTCTTTGAATACGCGATATGCCTCCGCGTCTGCCAAATCCGTCTTATTTGCCGCAACGATCTGCGGCTTCTGCGCAAGTTTAGCGCTGTAGGCCTTCATTTCCTCGTTGATCCTGTGAAAATCCTCCAAGGGCTCTCTGCCTTCCGATCCGGCCACATCAACAACGTGGATCAATACTTTAGTCCGTTCGATATGCTTTAAAAAGTCTAGGCCCAGGCCCAGACCATCGGAAGCCCCTTCGATCAGACCAGGTATATCGGCCAGCACAAAAGAGCTGTCGAATATGTTTACCACACCCAGGTTCGGCGTGGTCGTGGTAAAATGATAATTTCCGATTTTAGGGGATGCGCTGGTGGACACGGACAGAAGCGTGGATTTTCCGACATTGGGATAACCGACAAGCCCCACATCGGCTATGAGCTTCAGAACCAGTTCAATTCCTTTTTCCACGGCAAAACCGCCCGCTTCCGCAAAATTGGGCGCTTGCCGTACTGAATTCTTGAAATGCACGTTTCCGCGGCCGCCTCTGCCGCCTCGTGCCGCAATAACTTGATCGCCGTGCACTTTTAGATCCTTCATGACCGTTTTTGTTCCGGCATCGATCACCAGCGTCCCTACCGGGACCCTGATGTGAAGGTCATCTCCACCCTTCCCGTACTGGTTCTTCTTTTTTCCGTCTTCTCCGCCTTGAGCTTCGTACTTCTTCTTATACCGAAAATCCATCAACGTTCTGAGGTTCTCGTCGGCGGTGATCACCACATCACCGCCTTTGCCGCCGTCTCCGCCGTCCGGCCCCCCCTGGGGAACGAAAGGCTCACGACGAAAAGAGACGGAACCGTTGCCGCCTTTGCCGGATTTAATAAATATTTTTGCACGATCTACAAACATGATTATCTCTCGATTCTAAAGAAAATAAAGCCCCTATGTGACTCATAGGGGCCTTTTCTTAAGCTTCCTGGGAATAAACGCTTACTTGTTTCCGTTTCTTGTCTTTTCTTTCGAATTTGACAACGCCCGATTCCTTTGCAAACAGCGTATCGTCTCCACCAATACCCACGTTGCTTCCGGGATGGAACTTCGTTCCCCTCTGTCGAACCAGTATGGTACCGGCATTGACGAATTGACCGTCAGCCCTTTTGACTCCTAAACGTTTCGATTCACTATCGCGACCGTTCCTGGAACTGCCGACTCCTTTTTTACTTGCCATGGTTCTTCACCTCCTTTGTTGAAGTGGGATTATTGCATTGCAGCTTCGATCGTCTCTATGATCACTGCATTGGTTGCTTTTTCGTCGATTTCGATCCCGTTTGTGTTGGCGTATTCGATGAGCTCTGCCTTTTTCATAGACTTGAGCGATATCTTTCCGGCGGGTTCCGAATCGTTTTCTTCGGTGGCTTTCTTGCCTGTCTTGATGATGTCTTTGATCTCCACCATGGTATACGGCTGTCTGTGCCCTTGTTTCTTTCTGTAGTCCTTCTTGGCTTTGTACTTAAAGGTGACGACCTTTTTCGACTTGCCGTTTTCTACGACGGTTCCTGCCACGAAAGCGCCTTCGATAAACGGATTACCGATTGTGGTTCCTGCTTCGTCGCTGATCAACAGAACCTGATCCAGATCGATACTCTGACCTGCTTCTGCGGCTAACCTCTCAATGGTGATGACGTCGCCTTTCGAAACACGGTACTGTTTTCCGCCTGTTTTAACAATTGCGTACATTAATATTACCTCCTCTATCCGTCTCGCCCGTTTGGGTGGCAAATGCGCTTTACAATACCCACTCAGAGCGGCAACATTGGTAATATATCACAGGTCGCCTTGTGTGTCAAACGATTTTTCGTCTGCAGCCGTCCTGTTTTCGGACGCTCAATCGTCCAGTATGACGCCGTCTTCGTCTGCGATCAGCGGGATTTCTTCCTCCGGATGACTTTCCCTTACAGGCTTCATGAACATCTTTAAAATAGCGGACTCCATTTCTTGCAAGATTTCGGGATTGTCGTTCAGATATGTTTTGACATTTTCCCGTCCCTGACCGATCCGGTTTCCGTTATAACTGTACCAGGCGCCGGATTTTTCCACGATACCGGCTTCCGCGGCGCAATCCAATACATCTCCGGCTCTGGAGATACCTTGGCCGTACATGATATCGAACTCCGCCATCTTGAACGGAGGCGCGACTTTGTTTTTGACTACTTTGACACGTGTTCTGTTGCCCACCATCTGATCGCCCACTTTAATTGTCTCGATACGGCGCACGTCCAGTCTTACCGAAGAATAGAACTTCAACGCTCTTCCGCCTGTGGTCACTTCGGGATTTCCGAACATGATGCCGACTTTTTCTCTAAGCTGGTTGATAAATACCACCGAAGTATTGGTCTTGTTGATGATGCCGGTCAGTTTACGCAGCGCCTGGGACATGAGTCTCGCCTGTAAGCCAACATGGCTGTCGCCCATTTCCCCCTGGATCTCGGCTTTAGGCACCAGAGCAGCGACGGAGTCGATCACGACAACGGCGATGGCTCCGCTGCGAACCAGCATCTCGCAGATCTCCAGCGCATCTTCTCCCGTGTCCGGTTGTGATACCAGCAGTTCGTCGATATCCACACCCAGTGCCCGAGCGTATTCGGGGTCCAATGCGTGTTCCGCGTCGATAAAGGCTGCCTTGCCGCCGGCCTTTTGCGCTTCGGCAATGATGTGCAGCGCCAGCGTGGTCTTACCGGAAGATTCCGGTCCGAAAATCTCCGTGACACGTCCTTTCGGGATCCCGCCGACTCCGCAGGCGATGTCCAGCGTAACCGAGCCGGTCGATATCGATCCCACGTTGAGTCTGGCGCTATCGTCCCCTAATTCCATGATAGTGCCTTTGCCGAATTTTTTATCGATCTGAAGCAAGGCTGCTTCCAGCGCCTTGTCTTTTTCGGAAGTCTTCTCTTTCTTCGCGGTTGCCATGGTTTCCTCCATTCTGTCCGGAGCCTGATGCTCCGGTGTCAATACCGGTCCGTTGCGAACAAATGTTCTTATGCCATAATAATGCATATTCCGTCCTACGTCAACAGTTTAATTCGTTTCGCAATTACCATATTTTACCATTTAAAAACGGCTTTGTCAAATTTTCCCCAATAATGTCTTATATAACACCAGAAACATGTGCATGACTGCATTGCTGCGTATATAGCGGCGGTTGGAGTTGCGAAGCTGGTACCGATAGCTCAACGTTTCGCCGCGATACCACAAACCTATATAGATCAATCCAACCGGTTTTTCCGCACTGCCTCCGTCCGGTCCCGCGATCCCCGTGATCGACAGACAAAGATCGCTTCCGCTGACTCTGTGCAGCCCTTGCGCCATCTCTTCGGCCACTTGAGCACTCACTGCCCCGTAAGTCTCCAGCGATTCCGGTTTGACGCCCAATTCCTGGATCTTGGCTTGATTGCTGTAGGTAACAAGCCCGCGGTCAAAAATAGCAGATACGCCGGGCATATCGGTGACCGCCTTGGAAAAAGAGCCTCCGGTACAGGATTCCGCCACAGAAAAGCGGATCCCGTCCTGCAGCAACTTGCGAAGAACGATCTGCGACAGATCTTCATCTTCTTCGCTGTAGATGTAGGGACCGATCCTGTCTCTGACCTTGATCAGCATTGCTTCCACTGCTTGTTCCGCTTCTGCGCGGGTCTTTCTCTTGGACGCGATCCGCAGCGTCGACTCGTGATCCTTGGCGTAAGTGGCAAGGGTCGGATCTGTCTGACCGTTGATCAGATCAAGCAACTGAGTCTCCAACATGGATTCACCCAACTCGTACACGCGAAGCGTCTTATAGAAAAGCACACTGTCACTCCGTCTTTCCAGAAAAGGTCGCACATGCTGTTCAAACATGGGAACCATCTCTTTGGGAGGACCTGGCATGGAGATGATCAGCTTTTCTCCTTTTTCCAAAGCAAAACCCGGCGCTGTACCGTTTGAATTCGGAAATACTACGGCGCTTTCCGGAAAGTTGGCCTGTTTCAGATTGTTTTCCGTCATAGGTCGGTTGTACTTTTTAAAATGACTTTCCAGGATCTGCACCTGATCCGGAAACGGGATGATCTTTTCATCAAAAGCCTCGGCGATCATCTCCTTCGTCAAATCGTCCTGAGTAGGTCCCAGACCGCCGCTGGTGATGATCATGTCGCAGTCTGTAAATGCGTGGCGGATCATTTCCTTTAAACGTCTCGGATTATCACCGACCGTGATATGGTACATCACATCGATGCCCATTTCGTTCATTTGGCGAGACAAATAGACTGTATTGGTATTGAGGATCGAGCCAAACAGTATTTCGGTCCCCACGCTCAGAATCGTACACTTCATTCGTTTCTGCCTCCATTTAAGAATTGAATATGCTTCGGTTGTGATAAATGTATTCTGCGCCGGATACGACAGTCATGATTACCGATGCCCACAGAAACACCCTGCCGGCGGCGGCGATCCATGCCGGCTGATTGAGTATGAGCAACGGCACGGCGATCATCTGAAGCACCGTCTTGATCTTCCCTGTGGTTCCGGCTGCGATCACTATCCCTTCAGAAGCAGCTACCGTTCGCATGCCGGCCACGGTGAATTCTCTGGCAAGAATAACGATCAGCATCCAAGAAGGAACGATACCGTTTTCCACCATGCAGCAAAAGGCGGAATAAACCAGCACCTTGTCTGCCAGCGGATCCATGATCTTTCCGAAATTGGTAATCAGATCAAATTTTCTGGCAAGATATCCGTCCAGATAGTCAGTAAAGGATGCGGCCAAAAATACGACAAGGGCACTCATCGTATGGCCCCGAAGGTAAAGGTATACAAAAACAGGTACCAGGATCACCCGGACAATCGTCAGTTTATTTGGCAGATTCATCGCGCACCTCCGGCATGGCAATGCCTGTCAGATCATAATCAAAGGCATCTGTGATCAATACAGGCAGAAAATCTCCGATCTTTAAAGGATCTTCTGACGCAAAAAGAACACTGTTGTCGATCTCAGGCGCGTCACGACAAGTTCTTCCGACGTAGCTTCCATCGTCGCAAACCTCTTCGACCAGCACCTCCAGGGTTTTTCCGATCAATCGACGGTTGCTTTCCAGTGAAATCTCCCGCTGAAGCGCCATGATCCGGTCTCTCCGCCGTTCCTTTACATCCTTCCGCACCTGTTGTGGAAAAGATGCAGCCGCAGTTCCTTCTTCTTTTGAATAAGCAAAAACACCCAGTCGTTCAAACTTCATTTCTCTGACGAAATCCAGAAGTTCATTAAAATGATCGCTTGTTTCACCCGGAAAGCCTGTAATCAACGTTGTTCGCAATGCAATTTCGGGTATTTGTTTACGTAATTTAGTTATTGTCTTCACTAGAGATGCTTTTGTGGAATGCCTGTTCATATTCCGCAACACTGCGTCGCTGCAGTGCTGCAGCGGAATGTCAAGGTATTTGCATATTTTGGGCTTCGTTCGTATCAATTCGATCAACGCGTCGGTGATGCGATCCTCATAGCAGTACATCAGTCGAATCCAGTGGATACCTTCCACTGTGCACAGTTCCTCCAGAAGCCGTATCAAATGCCCTTCTCCGGGCAAATCACAGCCGTAGGCTGTTACATCCTGTGCGACCACCACCAGTTCCTTGCAGCCGGCTTTTGCCAAATCCTTCGCTTCGTCAATAATATCAGACATCTTTCGGCTGCGGTAACAGCCGCGAATGGAAGGAATGCTGCAATAGCTGCAGACGTTATTGCAGCCTTCGGCAATTTTGATAGGCGCCGTAATGACGGGGCCGGAAGTCATACGCTTTCCGATCTCCTCGTACATCTTCCCGCAAGGGTTTTGATAGACGCGCTTTCCTTCCGCGTTTCCCGTCAAAATCGACGGTAGTCTGCTGTAATCGTTTACACCCAAAAAAAAGTCCGCTTCGGGGATCAGTCGTGCAAGTTTTTCTCCATACCTCTGTGAAAGACATCCGCTGACGATCAATAGTTGTTTTGGCTTTTTATCAGCAGCCAGTTCCATGATCGTATCGACGGACTCCTGCTTGGCGTCCTGAATGAAACCACAGGTGTTGACCATGATCACGTCAGCCAGAGCAGCACGATCTGTCAGTTGATGCCCTTGCGCCAGCAGCAGGCCTGCGGCGACCTGGCTGTCGACGGTATTCTTGTCACAACCCAGTGTTTTGATATATATTTTCAATCGCAAACCTTCCTATCCTTACTCCTTGGCTTGTTCTTCCAACTGCATGAACTGATCCAGAGTCATCATGACTTTTCTTGGTCTGGATCCGTCGGAAGGACCGATAATACCCCGTTCTTCCATCATGTCCACCAATCTGGCAGCACGATTATACCCGATTCTGAAACGTCGCTGCAGCATGGAAACAGAGGCTTGCTCTGCACGAACCACCGTTTCGATGGCATCGGTGAGCAATTCGTCGGCTTCTTCCTCATGCCTTCCGCCGCCGGAGCCGACTCGATCGATGGCCGCGATCACATCTCCGGCATATTCTGGTTCGGGAAGATTTTTTTCCATAAAGCTGATAATACTGTGGACCTCCGCGTCGGAAATAAAGCACCCTTGTACCCGGAGCGGTTTTCCCAATCCCTGGGGGCTGAACAGCATGTCGCCCTTTCCCACCAGCTTCTCCGCTCCGCCCATATCCAGAATCGTTCTGGAGTCGAATTGGGAAGACACAGCAAAGGCGATCCGCGAAGGAATGTTCGCCTTGATCACCCCGGTGATCACGTCCACGGAAGGACGCTGCGTCGCTACGATCAGATGCATACCTGCCGCACGGGCCATCTGCGCCAGCCTGCAGATCGATTCTTCCACCTGAGACGGTGCGATCATCATTAAATCAGCCAGCTCGTCGATGATGATGACGATCTGAGGGAGAACCAGATTTTCTTCGCTCTTGGCACGCACGGATTCGTTATATGATTCCAGATCTCGGACGCCTTCCTCGGCAAATTTCTTATAGCGATCTGTCATTTCCGATACAGCCCAGCTCAGAGCGGCCGCTGCTTTTGGCGGCTCTGTCACCACCGGGATCAACAAATGGGGTATTCCGTTATAATTGCCCAGCTCTACTACTTTCGGATCTATGAGCAAGAGCTTGACTTCGCTGGGTTTTGCCCGGTACAGGATGCTGACGATCAGTGTGTTGATATACACGGACTTTCCGGAACCGGTGGCTCCTGCGATCAGCAAATGCGGCATATCCTTGAGATCTGTGACAATGCTGTCTCCGGAGATCCCTTTCCCCACCGCAACGGCGATCTTCGATTTATGCTGCCGGAATTCTTTGGATTCGATAAGCTCCCGAAGCACCACCTTATTGATGGATTCATTTTCCACTTCGATCCCGATGGCGGCTTTTCCGGGGATCGGCGCTTCGATCCGGATACTTTTTGCTTTTAAGTTCAGTGCGATATCATCAGCCAAACGCACAATGCTGGCCACTTTTACGCCTGCGCTGGGTTGGATCTCGTATCGGGTGACCGTAGGACCCTTGACCACATTGAGCACGCTGGCACTTACGCCAAAGCTGCTCAGCGTCTCTTCCAGCAGCTTCGCCTTGTTCTGCAGCGTTGTCTTTTCGACTGTGCCCCGAATCGTTTCCGGTTTTTTCAAGAGGTCTGCAGGAGGAAACTGATAAGCTTTTTCTACAGGCGCCGCACTTTCCTCCTTTGCGTCAAAAGGGGCTTTCGTCTTTTGCTCCGCGGGAGCTGGACTTCCGTCCAAACCAAAGCCTTCCGCCGATTTCTTCTTACCGTCGCCGAAAAGCGTCTCATCGGTCACGTATTCCATGATTTTTTTTTGTCGGTCAGATATATCCTGAGGCTCCCGAACCGGAGTCAATCCGATGGTTTCCGGGGTAAACTGCGCCAAAGCGTCTGCTGCGGAAGGCGTTTTAAATTCCTCTCCGCTGATATGAATGCTGGGGGGCAACGGTTTTGTCTCCGTCTCGACTTTTCTCTCGTCCTTGGCGCGTTCCGCCGCTTCCTTTACTTTTCTGGCATGCTCCAACTCTTCCTCCATGCGCAGACGGCCTGTGCCCTGATCGCTCTTTTCCAGGATCGAACGGTTGATCGCCAGTTGCTCTTCTTTCGTTTGGCGCGAGGCCATCCGTTTGATCTTCCAGCTGTCAAAAAATGTAGCGAGAGGCGTATCGATAATAAACAGCAATGTGATCATGATTCCGACGATAGAGGTGATGTATAAACCTGCCTTGCCTACCGATTTTACGAGAAACGAAGCAGGCAACATGCCAAGCACTCCGCCGCTCTCCGCACCTGCAGCGAATATTTGACGAATGGAGGTCCATGACATCTGGTCGTAAATCCCAGGGTAAAAAGACGCATTGATCACTGAGGCGAACAGAAACAGAAGGATCAAACATATGATCGATCGAACGGTCATATAGGACGCCTTTCGGGAAAAAACCAATATGCCGTATAAAATCAAATAATACGGGAGCCCGTAAGCGATCCGGCCAAAACATCCGAACAGTAAAACTTGCACGAAGTGGCCGATTTCACCTGTGGCCTCCGTTTGAAGACTGATGGCAAAAAATGTACCGATGGCGATCAGGACAATTGCCCAGATCTCGTCATGAAGGCGTTTCTTTTTTTGCAGCACTTCCTGCTTCTCTTTCTCTTTTGCCTGAATTTTTTGCTTTTCCGCTTTTCTGTCGGACGTCTTTTTTGAAGAGGCTGATGCTGATGGTCCGCCCTTCTTGCTGTTCGGCATATCCGTTCCTCCGTATGTCTTTGGCGGGCATCTACGCCCGCCGCTATCGTTGAAATATACAAAGATATGTTATCACAGTTCGCAAAACTCTGCAATTCGCAGAAAAATCTGTCGAAAGCCTCTGTACACTTGAATACACCTTGTAATCTTGGTTTTGTTCCGTGTATAATGTCTTTTATATATTGTCCATTTTGTTATTATATACCACCAAGGAGGTGTCGTAAATGAAGAACAAGCCGAATCTAGCTGTCGTAGGAGCCACCGGCCTGGTGGGTACCACCTTTCTGAAAGTCCTGGAAGAACGCTCTTTTCCTTTTGAAAATCTTTATTTGATGGCCAGCGCCAAATCGGCCGGAAGCATCGTCGTATTCAAAGGCAAAGAATATGTGGTCGAAGAGCTGAATGAGGATTCTTTCCAAAAGCAAATCGACATCGCCCTCTTTTCCGCCGGAGGCGGAACCTCTCAACGATATGCACCTGTCGCAGCCGCCAGCGGCTGCATAGTCGTGGATAACAGCAGCGCATGGCGTATGAATCCCGAAGTGCCTCTGATCGTGCCCGAGGTCAATCCAGAGACAATCAGCGATGCGATAAAAGGAATCATCGCAAACCCCAATTGTTCTACGATCCAGGCAATGCTTCCCATCAAGGCGCTCCACGACGCTTATAAAGTTAAACGAATCGTCTATTCCACCTATCAATCGGTATCCGGCGCAGGCGTCAAGGGACTCCGTGATTTGGAAGAGGGCTTGAACGGCAATGATATCTGCCAGGCGTTTCCCCATCCCATTGCCGGAAATTGTATTCCCCATATCGATGTATTCCTGGAGAACGGATACACCAAAGAAGAAATGAAAATGGTCAATGAAACACGTAAAATACTCGGAGACGAATCCATTCGGATCACCGCAACCACTGTACGTGTGCCGGTGCGGGGATCACACAGCGAATCGATCAATCTGGAATTCGAAAAACCTTTCGAGCTCGAGGAAGCCAGAGCGCGGCTTGCAGAGATGAAGGGATTGGTCCTGATGGACGATCCCAAAAACAACTGTTATCCTCTGGCGCGTGACGCAGAAGGAAGCGATTCCGTTTACGTCGGCCGGGTCCGCAGAGATTTCAGCGTGGACAACGGTCTCAACCTGTGGTGCGTAGCAGACAACATCCGAAAAGGAGCTGCCACCAATGCGGTGCAGATCGCGGAACTTCTTATCAAATAGCCTGTTTTCATGTATAATACTTTCGTACGAAGGTTCCAAATAAATACATTGAGTACCACTGCAAGAGGAGAAAAACCATGCAAAGAGCAGACGAAGGCCTCGGCTTTATCATGAAATATGAAAATGTCGCCTGGTATCAGGACGGAAAAGTCCGGATCCTGGACCGACGCATCTACCCGATCCGTACCGAATACGTTACTTGCGAAAGACACGAAGAAGTGGCCGGAGCCATTGCCGACATGGTGACCCAGAGCGGCGGCCCTTATACGGCTGCCAGCATGGGTATGGTCCTGGCGTGCTACGAGTCCAGGATGATGGGCGAAGCGGCACGGATCGAATTTTTAAAAAAAGCCGCCTACACCCTGTCCCACGCCAGACCTACCACTTCGGCAAAAATGGAACGATTTACCGGCAGCATCCTGACGGCTGCCATGGATGCCATGAAGGAAGGCCGCGACATTGTGGAAGCGGCCCGGGAAAAAGCAGTTCAGGATTTGAACGATCGCTACAACCGTTTTGAGCCGGTAGGCGCCATCATCGCATCCCTGATCCCGAAGAACGGAACGATCCTTACCCAGTGCTGGGCAGAAACGGACATCGCCATGACACTTCGCGCCTGCCGGAACAGCGGCAACGATATCAAGGTGATCTGCGCGGAAACGCGACCCTACTTCCAAGGCGCCCGCCTCACAGCCAGCTGCGCTTGCGACATGGGCTTCGATGTGACGGTCATCTGCGACAATATGCCGGGTTACACGATGAAAATGAAAAAGATCGACCTGTTTACCTCGGCAGCAGATGTGATCAGCTGCGACGGATATGTAGTCAATAAGGTCGGAACATTCCAGATCGCCCTGGCGGCTAATTATTGGGGTGTTCCCTATTATGCCACAGGAAATCCCAACGCGGCCCATCCGACGATCGGCACCGTAACCATCGAAGAGCGAGATCCGGAGCTGGCGCTTCACGCCATGGATGTCAAGCTGACCATGGACGGTGTAAAAGGATATTACCCTGCTTTTGACATTACGCCGCCGGAATTGATCACCGGTATCGCCACCGTCAAGGGGCTCATGAAGCCCGGCGAACTGTCCAGATTCTTTGAGCAATAGGAGGAGTCCACTATGTACACTGCTGAATCCATCATTCCTTATGCGATCGGAAAGCTTCCGGAATTCTTTCCCCGAAATGCTGTTCTGACTTCGGAGGAGATCGGTGACGGAAACATCAACTACGTCTACCGGATCAAGGATACTGCATCCGGGAAGTCGCTGATCGTTAAACATGCGGAAAATGAACTTCGCATTTACAAAGCCCGTTTCGTAGGCACCGACAGAAACCGTATAGAATACGAAGTACTGGAGTTCCAGCATCGCTTGGCGCCGGAATATGTTCCGGAGTTGTATTTTTATGATGAAGAAAATAAAAACATCTTTATGGAAGATATGCAGGGCTACAAAAACATGCGCTACGAGCTGTGCGAACACAAGATTTTTAAAAACGCAGCTGAGCATCTGGCAGATTTTTGCGCGAAAGTACTGATGAACACCACTGATATGGTCATTGGCGCCATGGATAAAAAAGAGCTGGTGAAACGGTATGTCAACATCTACCCCTGCGAAATCACAGAGAGGCACGTGATGACCGAACCCTATCAAGACCTGGAGGAAAACGGCGTCTGCCCGGAAAACGAAGCCTTTATGCGCAAAATGATTTACGAAAACGAGGCTCTTAAAGCAAGAGTCGGCATTCTGAAAGACCGTTTTCAGACCAAAGCGCAGGCCTTGATTCACGGAGATCTTCACACCGGTTCGATCTTTGTGACGCCGGAAAGAACCTGCATATTGGATCCGGAATTCGCCTTCTACGGTCCGATCGGATACGATACCGGCAACTTTATCGCCAACATGATCTTTGCCTATGCCAATGCGCGGGTCACAATGAAAGACGGGGAAGAAAAAACAAATTATATAGATTGGACACTGGGCACCATCGAATCTTTTACAGATCTGTTCGTGTCCAAGTCTTTGGGGGTTCTCAGAGACAAATCCAAGGATTTTATGATGCAATCCGAAGAGTTCTTTGCCTTATATATCCAGGATATTCTGGAAGACACGGCCGGATATGCCGGAACCGAGCTGATCCGAAGAATCGTCGGGAGCTCCGGGGTCAAGGATATCAAAGCCATTGAGAACGAAGCAGCAAAAGCTCAGGCAGAAAAAATATGCCTGGATGCCGGCATCTTCTTTGTCTTGAATTGCAAAGAGTTTTCCTCGGGAAAATCTTATACGGAATTTTTAAAGACACTCTAGGTCTTAAACAAAATCCCCTGCCGGTGCGTGCGCCGGCAGGGGATTTTATATGCTTATAGTGTTGTTATCGCTTCCATTACCTGCTTCTGCAGGTTTTCTTCCGATCCGGTGTTATCCAAAACCACATCCGCCCGTTTGAGCTTTTCTTCCTCGCTCATTTGAAGCTTCATCCGGGCCAGCACTTCCTGTCGTCTGCTGTGGTCTCTCCGAACGACCCGGGAAAGGCGGATATCTTCCGGCGCCGTCACCAGCCACACCGAATCGGTATACCTATCCCATCCGGCCTCGTAGAGCATCGGCACGTCGAAGAAACATACTTCTACTTCTCTGGATATGCGAAGATCGTTGAATAATTCCATCGCTTTGACCAGGATCGCTGTCTGTACCAGCTCATTGAGCCTTCGGGTGCCGTGCTGATTATCAAAAGCCAGGTCTGCCAACTTTTTTCGGTCCAGTGTTCCGTCTTCCCGTATGATCTCTATACCAAACTCGCGGACCAGAAGGCGCAGCAGTGGCGAACCTTTTTTGCTCACTTCCCTGGATAACTCATCTGCGTCTATGATCAAATACCCCTGTTCTTTTAAAATTGCGGATACGGTGCTTTTGCCCGATCCGATCCCTCCGGTCAATCCAATGATCTTCATAAATATCTCCTATTTCAACAAGTACCAGTTTTTGCCTTCGTTCAGCGACACATCCATGGTCACATCCAGCTTTGCCGCGCCCTTCATGCAGTTTTCCAGAAGATTTTTGACCTTTTCCAACTCCGTTCGATGTGCCTGTATGATCAGTTCATCGTGGATCTGGAGGATAAGCTTTGATTTTGGACATTCCCGATCCAGTGCTTCGTGGACTTTGATCATGGCCAGTTTAATAATATCTGCAGCGCTTCCCTGAATCGGCGTATTCATGGCCAAACGTTCGCCAAGTTGACGAACGGCAAAGGCCGATGCATTGATTTCCGGAATCGGACGCTTTCTTCCGAACATGGTCGTCACATAACCCTTCTCCCGGCAGTCACGGATCGTCTGATCCATAAACGCTTTGACACGGTCGTATTTTACAAAGTATTCGTCGATGTAATGCTGTGCCTGCGCTCTGCTGATCGTCAGTTCATTCGCCAACCGGAAGCCGCCCATGCCGTAGATCACACCGAAATTGACTGCTTTCGCGTCGGAACGCATCGCTGCCGTCACCTGGTCCTCAGGTATGCCAAATACCTTTGACGCAGTGATTCGATGGATGTCCAGCCCTTGGTTGAAACCATCGATCAACGTTGGGTCCTGTGACATATGCGCCAGCACCCGCAGTTCGATCTGGGAATAATCCGCGCCGACCAGAACGTGATCCTTGCTTTCGGCCACGAATGCTTTTCGCAACTGTCTGCCCAGCTCTTGGCGGATAGGTATATTCTGCAAATTAGGTTCTGTGCAACTGATGCGGCCCGTTGCCGCCACAGCCTGCTGGAAGTGGGCATGGATCTTTCCGCTTTCGTCGATCAGCGGGATCATCCCTTCGACGTACGTGCTGTTTAGTTTTGCCAGAGTCCGATACGACAGTACTTTCTCAACGATCAGGTGATCCGGCGCCAGCTTTTCCAGGATCTCAGCATTGGTTGCATATCCTCGCTTGGTCTTCTTTTCACCCGGCAACTTCAACTCTTCAAACAGAATTTGTCCCAGCTGCTGAGGAGAATTGATATTAAATTCCTGACCGGCCAATTCGTAGATCTCTTTTTCCAGTCCATGGATATCCTTCTTTAGTTTATCGCCGAATACGGTAAGCGCGCTTTTGTCGACTGCGATCCCCTGCAGTTCCATATCGGCCAGGATCTTGCTCAACGGGAATTCGATGGTATACAGGATTTCATCCAGATTTTCTTCGCGGATCTGCGCTTCCAAAACATCTTTCAACTGGCGCAGCATGTGAAGTTTCTCGTTGGATACGCTGAGAAAAGCCTTTTCTTGATCGGAAAACAGGTCGATCTGCGCTTCCCCGCCGCCCAACTCTTCATAGTCCTTGTGAAAGGTCTCGTAAAGCAGTGTTTTCAGGCTCAAAGAGCGCTTGTTCGGTGATATGACATACTGCGCCAGAGCGCAGTCGAATTCTGTGCTGAATCGACTGATATCCACGCCTAGAGACATCAATACGTAGTAAATGCGCTGCAGATCAAAGCCATTCAACCGAAGCGCTTTGCCCGATATGGTTTTTTGCAGAAGCTCCGCCAGTTCAGGCGAGCCGGGCAGATAAACGCATTCTCCGTCCACCAACCATTCGATTCCGTCCAGAGATGGTTTTCGTATATGGCTGTCATCGCTTAGGATATCTATGGTAATATCCTGCGCGGCATCCAAGTGCATCAACCATTTCTGCATTTCCTCTTTTTGCTCCAGGCATCGGATCGGGGACAGCGCTTCGACGCGCTTTTGGTCGGGCACACCTTCTGCCGGTACCGCGCCCCTTTCCTGCTCCATCAGCTTTTTCATGTGGGTCCTGAACTCCAGACGGCTGTACAACTCTATAAGCTCGTCAATCTTTGGCGGGCTCATTCGGCATTCTTCTAACGTAAATGGCAAAGGAACCTGTGTAAAAATCGTGGCCAGACGCTTGCTCATCATTGCGATCGAAGCGTTTTCCTGCATTTTTTCTCTCAGCTTCGGACTGTCGATCTCATCGATGCGCTCCAAAAGGCTTTCGATGCTGCCGAATTGACGGATCAGTTTCAATGCGGTCTTTTCGCCGATGCCTGGTACACCCGGTATGTTATCGGAAGGATCGCCGCGCAAGCCCTTGTAATCGATAAACTGTACATGGCCGAATCCGAATTCATCCAGCATGGCTGCCTCGTCGTAGACGGCAAACTCGGAAATGCCCTTTTTCGTTATGATTACTGTGGTCTGATCGCTGGCAAGTTGGAGCGCGTCTTTGTCTCCCGTGATCACAAAAGCGCTCAGTCCATCCTCTTCGGATCGTTTAACCACAGTGCCGATGATATCATCCGCTTCATATCCATCCACTTCGTACATCCGTATGTTCATCGCCGAAAGCACATCCTTCAGGAGCGGGAGCTGCATCGCAAGCTCCGGCGGCATTTTTTGTCTGCCTGCTTTGTATTCATCGTATTCCTGATGTCGAAAGGTCGGAGCTTTTCGATCCCAGGCAACCAGCATATGCGTCGGTTCATAATCGTTGCGAATTTTTTGAAGCATGCTTAAAAACCCGTATATACCTTGCGTATACAGGCCTTCTTTCGTAATCATCGGCCGTTGGATCGCATAGTAGGCCCGATTCACCAGACTGTTGCCGTCGATGATGACTATTCGTTCTCTTTCCAATTCAGACTCCTGACGTTCGAGTAGGATAACCATCCGGCGTCTTCTTCGTTATATTCGATAGCCTGACGCGCGTCCTCGTAGAAGTATATCACAAAAGAAAGGCTTCCGTCTTCTTCACGGACGCATTCGATCAACTCATATCCATAACCCAGGTCGTTTTCAGTCAAAAGCTTGTTAAATCCGGGATCCAGCAGCGCTTCTTCGAAAGAATCCAGACCCTCGTCTGCCGTACAGATCGAATAGCGTAGTTCTTGCTGTGTGTCCGCTTTCTCCGAATCAGGCATTGCACCACCCCCCGCAGCATCCGGGGGTAGATCCATCGTCGATGTGGCGCCATATTCAACTTCTTCCTCTTGTGTATCCGCAAGAGACTCCATATTGGGTAGATCACGATCTTTTGCTTTTTCCGATCCGATCAGATCTCCATTCATAGCCAGGGCTGAGCCTGCAAATACCATAAGGACCGCAGCAACGCTGACCCATTGATTCCGTTTTGTCCGATTGCGTCTGGCGGCAGCGGCCATTGCGCCGACGGCGTCCGGTATCGTTGAAGGCGGTACACTCACCTCGGGCGCGGCACGCAGCAGCGCGCTGAGCTGCTCCAATTCCCGAAACAGAACGCAGCAATCATCGCAGACATCCAAATGCTTCAGAAGTTCTGCTTTTTCAGCGGGATCCAATGTACCATCCAGGTAATCCTGAAACATCGGTATGAAGTTTTGGCAGTCATTGTTCAGCATGGCTTTCCTTCGTCAGCAGCTTTATTCATTAGACGAAAAACTCTGGATTTTGTTCCTTTAAGATCTCGCGCAATCTCAGCTTGGCCCGGTTGATCCTCGATTTAACCGTACCTTCGGACAATTCCAGTATTCCTGCGATCTCTTCGTAAGAATACTGCTGATATTCTCTTAAAATCAATACGTCTCGATGCTCCGAAGAAAGCAATGACATAGCCTGTTCAAGCACCGCGCGCCTTTCATCTTTCAGGATGGCCTCTTCCGGCGATTCGTCTGATCGAGATCCGGGAAGCATTTCGGAACGGTCGTTTCCATCCTCGCTCTGATCTCTTTTGCTGCGGTCGGTCTTTTGCTGTCGCAAGGCATCGTAGCAACAATTGATGACGATCCTTATAAACCAAGTGTCAAAACTGCTTTTAAAGGAAAACGTCTTCAATTTTGTATAGAGTTTGATGTAAGCTTCCTGTAATACGTCCGAGGCATCCGCCTCATTTTTCATATAACGAAACGCCACAGCATAGGCTTTACTGTGACATGACAAAATAAGCGCTTCAAATGCCTCTGCGCTTCCCTTTGCTGCTTTTCGTATCAGTTGTTCCCGGTTCAGATCGATCGTCATAAGGAGATTACTGGCCGTCCGTCTTAAAATCTGATGCACACTTGAGTCCGTAAGCATGCCGGGTTTCGCAAACGGCGCGATTGATCGCTCTGGCCACCGCTTCCCGTGCCAGAATCCCTACCGCCAGCGGATCAGCATCCACCTGTCCAAGGGCCATCGTAAAAATCGTATCACCATCTGCCATGGTGTGGACAGGGCGAATCACATCCGCATATCCGTTCTGTGCGATCGCAGCCAGTTTTCCCGCCTGAGGTTTGGTAAGCCTGGCATTGGTCAATACACAGCCGATCGTCGTGTTCCCGGAAAAAACATCCTTCTCCGAATCCTGATTCTCAAGCACCAGGCTACAGGTATCATCGATCGCATCTGTATCTTCCGAAAGAACGCCGGCAAGCGTACGACGGCTGTCACAATCGATCACATCACCGAGGGCATTGACTGCCACGATCGCACCGACTTTCAAATCGCCTGCCTGCAGGGCATAGTGTCCGATCCCCGATTTCATCATGCGTTCAGGGCCCATATATTTGCCGACTGTGGCACCTGTGCCGGCTCCGTGGTTTCCTTCCATGAGCGTCGCACCGGCGAACGCTTCTTTGCAGGCTTCATAGCCCATTGCTGCATCCGGTCGGACGCTTCCGTCTCCTGTCATCAAATCGAACAGAGAAGCTCCGCACACGATCGGCACGACCATTTCACCTACCGGAAAACCGATTTTTTGCTCTTCCAGAAAGCGCATCACACCGCCGGCGGCATCCAAGCCGTAGGCGCTTCCACCGGACAGGATCACAGCAAATACCGATTCCACCATATTGACCGGATCCAAAAGATCCGTCTCTCTTGTGGCCGGCCCGCCGCCCCGGACATCCACACCACCAACGGCACCTCGGGGCGAAATGATCACGGTGCATCCTGTCCCGGCTGTCGCGTTTTCCGCTTGGCCGATGAAGACGTCTCCGATGCTTCGGATATCGATGACCTGAGTGCCCTTCATGCTATTCCAGCTCCTTTTCCACTTGCTTGATGATATCTCGGGCCCGTTTGATCCCTTCAGGAATCAACGTTTCCAAAAGTGTTTCGAATTCTTTTCGATACTCCGGGGAAACGATATACTGAAGATTAACAAGAATGTTGATCCGGGAGGCTTCCAAAGCAGCTGCGACACAGGAAGCGCCGATACCCACGTCGCTCAGCACGTTTTGATTCCCTTTTTCTTTGAGAATGCTCAGAATATCCAACACTTCGATGACTTCAAAAATCGTTTTTACCGCAGGCGCCGAAGCTTCCGCATAATCTTTGTCGGTCGCGTTGGATTTCCAAGCTTTCATGAGATTCTCAAAAACCAGAGCATCTTCGTCGATCAGCTCCAGCATGCGTTCTTGTAAAGCCTTGGCCTTTTCGTTGAGTTTTTCGCACTCCCGGGAAAAAGTTTCATGGCCTTTCTTATGTGCCGTGAGTTGTCCGACCATGGAAGCTAAGCATGCTGAAAGCGCACCTAAAAGCGCACCGACACCGCCGCCGCCCGGCGCAGGCGCAGAAGAAGCCAGTAAATCTGTCCATTCTTTGATCGTTCGATTTTGGGCATTGACCATGTTCCACCTCCGCTCAAAAAAATCCCAAAGTGCCGTCAGACCCTAATTCACGCCCTATCGTCCGATAGGTGGGTTCCCTGTTACCGTTTTCTGCCTTCCACTTCAAAGAGGCTTGACATATTCGGATAAACTCGGAATCCCTTAAAATTAGTGTAGGTTGAATTAACGGTCTTAACGAACACCCCAGGATATTTTGTTTTTATTCTTCGTACAGATCGATGGTGCAATTCGTATATACTTTTTGCACATCGTCGTCGTCTTCCAGCGTTTCGATCATTTTCTTCAGGTTCTTGATATCCTCTTCTGATCCGGGCGTGGATTCCATCGAAGGGATCTGATCCACATCGGCTTCCAAAGGAAGGAGTCCTGCCCTTTCGAACCCTGCGCTGACGGAATCAAATTGTTCGGGAGCGCATAACACTTCGAAGCTGTCATCGTATTCGAGCACATCGTCTGCACCGGATTCCAGCGCCACTTCCATGAGCGCTTCTTCGGTGATACCATCGGTCTTCTCGAAAGTAAATACACCTTTTCTGTCAAACATATAAGAGACGCACCCGGGAACGCCCAGATTTCCCCCATATTTATCAAACGCATGCTTGACCGTGGCTGTGGTTCTGTTGCGATTGTCCGTGAGCACATCCACTACGACAGCCACGCCGCCTGCCCCGTATCCTTCGAAGCTGCCCGTTTCGTATGTTTCGCCATCCAGTTCACCGGTGCCTTTTTTGATTGCCCTGGTGATGTTGTCATTTGGCATATTGATGCTTTTTGCTTTGTCGATGGCGTGCTTTAAGGCGACATTGTATTCGGGATCTCCTCCGCCTTTTGCCGCCACCGTGATGGCTCTCGCATATTTCGTAAATACCGCTGCTCTCTTCGAATCCTGTGAGGCTTTTCGTCCAGCGATCGTGCCGTGTCTGCCCAATGGTATCAGCTCCCTTCATCTAGTAATAAAAGTTTAGCATAAATGAGAGCAGATTTCAATATCCCGTCCATGAGCGTCATCAGGGCTTGACATAAAAAATTTGCATCTATATAGTGGTTAGGTGTGAAAGGATACCGACTTCGTTATGACAAGTGATCATTCAAAACTAAACCCAAACAAAGACAAAGATCCGGGAGGGAATCGCATGGGGACGGATCCCATACTTCCTTTGATCATCAAGATGTCCCTGCCTGCCATGTTCTCCATGTTTATTCAGGCATTCTATAATATTGTCGACAGTATTTATGTGTCCAGACTGGGAGAAAGTGCGCTTTCCGCCGTCTCACTGATCTACCCGATCCAGCTTTTGACCATCGCCATCGGCGTGGGAACCGGCGTAGGGCTTGCTTCGCTGATTTCAAGACGTCTGGGAGAAGGCCGTCAAAAAGAAGCGGATCAAACCGCCGCTCACGGTATATTTCTAGCTCTGTGCAGCTGGGTGGGCTTCGCAGTCTTCGGCCTCTTCTTTTCCGAAATGTTCGCCGGCGCCTTCAGTGACGATCCGCTGCTGATAGGCCCTGCTGCATCCTACTGTCGGATCGTTTCCACAGGCTCCTTTTTCATCTTTGCGGCCATCAATGCGGAACGCGTCATGCAGGCAACCGGCAATATGATTCTGCCCATGCTCTGCGCGCTGAGCGGGGCTATTATCAATATTATACTGGATCCGATCCTGATATTCGGCCTATTCGGAGCGCCTGCAATGGGCGTGACCGGCGCGGCGATCGCTACGGTCATAGGGCAGTTTACAGCCATGGTACTCGCGCTGACTTTGCTGTACACAAAACCTTTCCCCGTAAAGATCCACCTGCGTTCATTCCGTCCCGTCGGTGTGATCATCAAAGATGTTTATATCGTAGGTTTCCCAAGTATCATTATGCAAGCCGTGGCCTCCGTCCTCACGCTGGGGCTCAATGCACTTTTGATCCAGTTCAGCGCCACAGCTGTCGCTGTGCTGGGCGTATATTATAAAGTGCAAACCTTTGTATTTTTACCGGTCTTTGGCATGAATCAGGGATTGTTGCCTGTGTTGGGATACAATTACGGCGCGCGGAATCAAAACAGATTAAAAAAGGCATTTTTAATCGGGATTGCGACCGCGATGACGATCATGCTCTTCGGCACCTTCGTATTCCAAACATTTCCGCGGGAGATCATGGGTCTCTTCAAGGCCGAGGGAGAACTGATGCGTATGGGCGTCGATGCGATGCGGATCATCAGCTTGTGTTATCCGTTTGCCGCTGTGGGCATATTGATCTCCACGTTTTTTCAGGCAACAGGTCACGGAGTATATGCGCTGATCTCATCGATCCTGCGACAGCTTGTTTTGCTGTTGCCCTTGGCGTATATTCTGGCCTATACCGTGGGATTGGATGCAGTCTGGTGGTCCTATGTGATCGCGGATGTGGCGGCGACCTGTGTCAGCTTGTATCTGCTGCGAAAACTGTGGAGAAGCGAAATACAAGTCCTATAAAAAAAGCCCGGAAGCGCGCTGACGCACCTCCGGGCTTTATTCTTGCATCAAAAAATTCTTTCCATCATGATGATATCATTACCGTTCAGCGTAAACCCATGAGCACGCAGCCGGTCCGCCAATTCTTGCCTGTCATTGGGAATCATGCACACCACTTTGGGAACACCTTGCCGAAGCCCTTCGACAACGGCAAAATCGATGCAATGATCCACATTGCCGCACAGCATGCCGACGTGCAGTCCGGACTCGTGCCGATAACGGGATCCGACGACGACCACCGCATCCTCCTTCGCCCATATCTTCCCATCCGCTGCCAGTGCCCGGTACAAGTCATCGTTCATGTCGTAAAACGTGCGATTGGTAAAATAGTATCCGTGGTAACCTTTTTTATAAGGTGCCAACAAGCGCTCCGCATCCTGATAAGCAACCGGTTCAAATTCATGCCCGGGGGGCGTTTCTATCCCCTTCAGTTTCAACTCGTATTCATGGGTATTCAAGCAGATCCCCAAACCGTTTCGGTACGCCAGTTTGATGGATCCGTCGTTGCCGATGTTGGTATACATACGTATCGCAGGCGGATTCAACTCTTTGCATTTCTCCATGATACGGTCCCAGATCGCAGCGCCGGCGCCTGTCTTTTGCAAGGGTGGATCCACACGAAGCGTTTCGATCCAAGCCGCATTGTCGTATTGAATGGAGTAGTGGGCAAAGCCGGCGACAACACCATCGATTTCGGCCACGATGAGTTCACCCCTTTCGGGGTCATAAAATTCTTCTTCCACATCTGCCAGGTAAGTGGTTGAAGGCAAAGCGGCGGCTTCGATGGCTAAGAGGCGTTCCATGTCCTCCTTTTGGGCAAGTCTGGTAGTCACGTTTTTCATTTTCCGGCTCCTCCTAATGTATTGTGATGATTACTTTAGACCCAATTAAATTAAAATTGCGAAAGAATGGCCGCATCTACAGGCACTGATGTGCGATGGCCGCGCCCACCATGCCCGCTTCGTTGCCCATGGATGCTTGTACGATACGATACTCTGCGGTAAAAAACGATTTTTCACGCAACTTTCGTGAGGTCGCCTCCAGCAACGGCTCTCCGGCGTTGGACACGCCGCCGCCCAAAGCAATCACCTCCGGATCCAGCAGATTGACGATGGACACCAGTGCACTGCTCAAAGCGTCCGTGTAGCGTTCCAATATCCCGAACATCGCAGGATCCTCGTTTCGTATCCCTTCGATGACCTCCCGTGGACTGACACCTTCCATACCGGACACCAAAGACGAAGCAGAACAGTACATTTCCACACAGCCAGGGTTTCCGCAGACGTGTTTTTCCGCATCGTAACGAAGTGTCATGTGACCGATCTCGACGCCATTTCCTAGTCCGCCTCCGAAGAGCTGGCCGTTCAGGATCAGTCCGCCGCCTACGCCTGTTCCCAAGGTCAAGAGCACAGCGGTTCTGGTTCCTTTCAGCACACCGAAGCGATGCTCGGCCAACGTAGCTGCATCCCCGTCGTTCAAAAGGCTCAAAGGTATGCCCGGGAATCGTTCTTCCAGCGGTCGTCGGACCTCTGTATTGTGAAAATCCAAGTTATAAGCGTGGATCACCTGTGTCTTTTCCGGGTTTAATGTGCCGGGCAACGCTACACCGACAGAGACCAAATCATTCATCATCAAGCGTTGTCGATCCACAAGTTCTGTTACGCAATTTGCGGTTCGATCCCAGACAACCTCAGCACGCTGTCCCCTGGGAAACGGGACGGAGCATTGATCGATGATACGACCGCTCTGGATCTCCACCAAACCGGCTTTGATATAGGATCCGCCGATATCTACACCTGCACCAAGCATCCGTTCCTCCTAAAGGTCGATATCCAACACTACCGGACAGTGGTCACTCCCCATAATATCATCCCGGATGATCACATCGCGGATCTGCGGTGCCAATCGCTCCGATACAACAAAATGATCGATACGCCATCCGGCATTCCGTTCCCTGGCTCGGAATCGATAACTCCACCATGTATAGGCTTCCGTCTTATCCGGATAGAGATGCCGATAGGCATCGACGAACCCCGCTGACAAAAGCTTTGAAAAAGCATCTCGCTCTTCGTCCGTAAAGCCGGCATTCCTGCGATTGCTTGATGGGTTTTTCAGATCAATTTCCTGAGGCGCCACGTTCAGGTCTCCGCAAAGTATGAGCGGTTTCTTTTGGTCCAGGTTTCTGAGAAACTCCCGGTTATCCGTTTCCCACTTCAGCCGATAATCTAAGCGAGCCAACTGATCCTGTGAATTGGGAGTATAATTGGTAATGATATAAAACAACGGGTATTCCAGCGCCAGTGAACGACCCTCTGTTCCATGTTCTTGAACTCCGATATTGATCAATGCCTCCTGTGGCTCCGTTTTCGTAAAAACAGCAGTGCCGGAATATCCTTTTTTTTCCGCGCTGTTCCAGTACTGCAAATAGCCGGGTAAATCCACGGTTGCCTGCCCTTCCTGCATTTTTGTTTCCTGAATACATATTATGTCGGCGTTTTCGCTTTGTACATATTCGAGAAATCCTTTGCCCAGGCAAGCACGGATCCCGTTTACATTCCATGTAATAATTTTCACTTTCTGCTCCTTGTATGATAAACTATTTTTAGTATACCATATCCCCTGTCAGTTTCGATACAGGATTTACGATCGAGGAGGCAATCTATGCGCAAAATCAGTTTTGACCAATTCGCTGTGATGAGTGTGCAGTATGTTCAGCATTCTCTAGAATTTTATCTGGACTCCATGGTCCGGTGCGGAATCAAAAACGTAGACTTTTGGGGCGGTGTCCCGCACTTCAATCGAATGAGCTATACAACAGCTGACGAAGCTGAACGCAGACTCAAAGACATTCGCCGCAGCATCGACAGCAGAGGGCTGCAAGTTGTGGTCTATACGCCGGAGACACTCACATACCCTTTCAGTTATTCTTCTCCCGAAAAGGCAGTCCGAGACAGTACGATCCGATATATGGAGGCTGCCATGGAGGACGCCCGGATCCTCGGCACAAATCACCTGTTCATGAACACCGGATGCGGGCTGCGGGATCTGCCCCGGGAAGAATCCTGGAAGCGTTGCGTGGAATCCATTCGAATTCTTTGCGAAAAAGCAGAATCCATGGAAATCGAAATGATTATCGAACAACTCCAGCCTTATGAGAGCAATCTGCTCGTCTCCCAGGAAGATATGGCGCGGATGCTCAAAGAGGTTGACAGCCCTGCCCTGAAGGTATGTGTCGATGTAGTCGCAATGGAAGTGATGGGCGAAAACCTCAAAACGCAATATGACCTCTTCAAGGATCACATTCGACTCTTCCACTATTGCGACGGCGATCCTTCCGGACACTCGATCCTTGGAACAGGAAATCTGCCATTGAAGGAGTATCTCAGCATCATGGAGGAGAATGATTTTGACGGCTATCTAAGCTTGGAAATCAACGATTCCATGTATTGGATGGATCCCCATGACAGCATACAGAAAAGTGTGGATTAC
>JAQUXD010000099.1 GCA_028692535.1 Eubacteriales bacterium
TGCGAAATGGGCGTCAAGAACATCGTCTGCACACAGCCCTTTGGCTGCCTGCCTAATCATATCGTAGGAAAGGGGATGATGCGTCCGGTAAAAGATCGATATCACGATGTGAATATTGTCGCCATCGATTACGATCCGGGTGCGTCAAAAATCAACCAGGAAAACCGATTGAAGCTGATGCTGGCCAATGCCAGAAAAAATATCGGATTATAAAATAAGCAGCCCGGCCGAAGTGAAGCGGGCTGCTTATTACTGTACGGTATACTATTTTAATAATGCTTTCATAATAGACTGGAATGATCCGAACACACCGATCAGTTGATCCAGTTCCACGTACTCGTCCACCACGTGGGCGAGGCTTTCGTTGGACGGCCCCATCCCCATGGTTGGAATTCCCGCTTCTCCTGCATAGTGGCTGGCGTTGGTGCAGAAGTTGTATTTGGTGATTTGCGGAGAAAAGCCATCTGCTTTCAATTGGCCATGGACTGCCTGGACAAAGTCGTCATTCTGGTCGAAAAGCCAACCCGGGAAGAAGCGTTCGCCGCGGATCTTTTCGCCTGTATAGCAGGTTTCTTCTCCCACAGCATACGATACTGCAGTCCTCAGCTCCGGATCAGCTTTTTGCATTTGTTCCAAAAGTGTTCGAATCGGTTCCAAAACGCTTTCTTTGGTTTCGCCCACCAGCAGTCGCCGGTCGTAAGTGCAGCGGCAATACTCAGGAACGACAGAAGCGCCCGGGTAGGGGGAAGACTTGATGTCTGTTAATTCCAGGATCCCTTTCCCCAACACGGGATGCTCCGGCGGAACCAATGTTTTGATTGCCCGAATCACATCGGCCATTTTATATACTGCATTGAGGCCTTTTTCAGGGTTTGCCGAATGGGCCGGCTTTCCGAAGGTCTCGACCACGATTTCTGCCCGACCTCTCTGACCGATTTTCAGATTCAGATCGGAAGCCTCTCCGATTACTACATAGTCTGGCTTCACCGTTTTGCTGATTTCCCGCGATGCGATTCCTTCGAAGCATTCTTCGTGAACGACGCCGGCGATGTAGATTTCTCCGGCAAAGTCCTTTTGCGTATCTTTGGAAAACTTTGCAGCTGCGCACATCATAGCCGCCAATGAACCCTTCATGTCCGTTGCTCCGCGTCCGTACAGCTTGCCGTCCTTGATTTCACCGCCCCAGGGGTCAACGGTCCAGACGGAAGGGTCCGATACCGGGACCGTATCCATATGCGCGTCAAACAGCAATTTTTTCCCGGGACGAGCCCCTTTGATACATGCGATGACATTGCCGTAGGCGTCGGTCCGTATATCATCAAAGTCATTATCCTGATAGAACTGTATCAAAAGTTGTGCAACAGGACCTTCTTTTCCGGAAAGTGTGCCGGCACGGATCAGGCTTTGGCACAGGGTAATGAGTTCTTCGTACGCTTTCTCCATTTTTACACCTCGTTTACTGTTGTCTGTACATGGGTTTATTACGACCATCTTTATGTGATTGTATCATAGAAATTCGTTGAAACCAAAGGTCCATTTGTTGTATACTACACGAGATGCCAGAAGCGTGGCAGAAAAAGGAAAAGGAGTACAAGATGAACGAAAGAGTTGACAATTGGCTGAAGGATCACGAAGAGGATATGATTCGTGATCTTCAGGGTTGCCTTGCGATCCGCAGCCTAAAGGCAAGTCCGGCTCCGGGAGCCCCCTTTGGAGAAAACATAAAGGAATGCTTGACCTATACATTGCGCGTGGCGGACAGAATGGGCTTTGCAACGAAGGATCAGCAAGGCTATTACGGTTGTGTCGACGAAGGCGAGGGCGCGGAAATGCTCGGCGTGCTGGCCCATCTGGATATCGTGCCCGAAGGAACGGGCTGGGACCACGATCCGTTCGGGAAAGATCTGGTGGACGGGAAGCTGTACGGAAGAGGAACATTGGATGACAAAGGACCCGCAATCGCTGCCATCTATGCCTTGAAAGCCATACGGGAAGCCGGGATTCCTTTGAAACGGAAGGTTCGGATCATTTTAGGCTGCGACGAAGAGAGCGGCATGGAGTGTATGAAGCATTACAAAGCGAACGATACCATTCCCGATCTTTCGTTTTCTCCCGACGGAGAGTTTCCGCTCACTAATTCGGAAAAAAGCATCGTCAATGCGATATTTGAGAGAAAGTTCCATTCCACGATTACGGTAAAAGCGGGCGAAGTCGCCAATGTGGTGCCCGGAGAGGCGATCGCGGTGGTTCCGCTGCCTATCGAAGAAGTAAAGGCCGTCAAGGAAAAATTCGGAAGCAACAGCGAGTGCTCCCTCACTTTCAAGGCCGTGGGTGCGGGAACGCAGATCAAAGCCATCGGGACCATTGCCCATGCTTCCATGCCGGAAGACGGCTTGAACGCACTGCAGGGGATGTTCAACTTCCTGTCGATTCTCCCTTTGGAAAAAGATGATATGAACATCGTGCTGACTCTAAAAGAGAAATTCAGGATGGAGTACTATGGTCAGAGCATCGGACTGGATAAAGCCGATGACTCGGGACGACTCACACTGAATATGGGCGTGATCCGTTGGAACGAAAACGGTTTTCAACTGACGTTCGACCTGCGTTGTCCCACTTCGCTGTCTCAGGAGGGGATCAAAAAAGCCCTTTGCGATGCCATGGAACCTACCGGCGCAGGCCTCAGGAGTTTCAATTTCAAGCCGGGATACAATCTGCCCGATGATTCGGAGATCGTGAGCAAGCTTCTTCAAGTCTTTAAAGAACGCACCGGCAAGGATCTTCCGCCGAAAAAAATCGGCGGAGGCACTTATGCCAGAACGCTGCCCAATGCGGTCAGCTTCGGCCCGGAAGGGTATTTATGTGAATCTTCTGCGCACGTAGCCAACGAATATATCACAATCAAGCAACTGATGTTCAATGCTCAGATCATGGCGGACGCGATCATCGCACTGGCTGGATAGACGTATCCGTTAATTCATATGACGTGACGGGATTGTTAAGAGTATGTTAAGTTTTAGTTGCATGTATCTTTCACGATATGGTAAAATAAGCCCGCTGAGTTGTCGGAGCCAGACGTTTTACAAGAAAACGTTACTCCGACGGAATCATGATATTTTTGGAGGTAAACAAAAATGAAAAAAACAGTAAGCTTGCTGCTTGCTCTGGTACTCGTGATGAGTTCCTTTGCTGCTTGCGGCGGCGGCGAAGAAGTCGTAGACGAGAGTGCCTACAAGATCGGCATCATCACCGGTACGGTTTCTCAAGGCGAAGAAGAATACCAAGCTGCTCAAAATGCCAAGGCGAAATATGGAGACATGATCGTTACGGCTACCTATCCGGACAACTTCTCGACTGAGACTGAAGCGACCATCGCTCAGGTCGTCGGACTTGCCAGCGATCCCGAAGTCAAGGCGATCGTCTTTGTCCAGGCAGTGCCCGGCGCGGCAGCAGCCATTGACAAGGTCCGGGAAACCCGGCCCGATATGCTGTTCATCGCAGGCGTAGTTGCAGAAGATCCCGCAACGATCGCAAGCAAAGCGGATATCTGCATGCTCGTAGATGAAATTTCCATGGGTACCGCAGTTATCGAACAGGCCGCCAAGCAGGGAGCCGAGACCTTTGTTCACGTTTCCTTTGCACGGCATCTGTCCTATGCGACGATCGCAGCCCGCAGAGAACTCTTTATCTCCACATGCGAAGAGATGGGTATCGAATACGTTGAAGCAACTGCACCCGATCCCACTGGCGATGCCGGTGTTTCCGGTGCGCAGCAGTGGATCATCGAAAACGTACCGGCTCTCGTAGCTGAGTATGGAGTCAACACGGCATTCTTCAGCACAAACTGCGCAATGATGGAGCCGCTGATCCGGACCGTTGCTGAGCAGAAAGCCATTTTCCCGCAGCAGTGCTGTCCTTCTCCTTATCACGGATATCCGGCAGCCTTCGGTATCGACGTAGCCGGACACGAAGGCGATGTTGCCTGGATGCTGGAAGCGATCAAAGCAAAGGTTGCTGAATATGATAATACCGGAAGAATGTCCACATGGGCGGTTCCCGTTAACATGCTGATGATCGAAGCCGGCGTAGAGTATGCGATTGCATTCTGCGAAGGCGAAACCAGTGCCGCATTGGACGAAGAAGTTTTGTTCGAAAAAATCAAAGCCATCGGCGGAGAGACTGTCGCGATCAGCAATTTTGTCGACGAAGCTGCCGGCGAACTGAACAACTTCTATATGCTCCTGTGCCCGTTCTATGATTTTTAATCGATTAAGAACAGTCGGTTGAGCATCAATCATTCGTAATTAAATTTAAAGAAAGTGCCTACGGGTAATGCTGTAGGCACTTTCTGACTGTCGCTAATTTAACCGTTATTCCACTTCGTCGGCGCATCCGGCGTCGATGCGGAAAGGAGGATTGGGAGGCCTATGAGTTCCCAATATGTACTGAAAATGGAGGGCATCACCAAAGAATACTTTGGGAATTGCGTTCTCAATGACGTGAACCTGTCGGTCCGCCCCGGAGAGATCCACGCTCTGATGGGCGAAAACGGCGCGGGAAAATCTACGTTGATGAACGTGCTGTTCGGCATGCCTGTCATCCATAACACAGGTGGTTTTTCCGGCACCATCGAGGTAGACGGCGTGTCCGTCTCGGTCGAAAGTCCTCAGAAAGCCATGGAATTGGGCATTGGTATGGTTCATCAGGAATTCATGCTGATTCCCGGATTTACCGTTACTGAAAACATTAAAATCGGACGTGAAAAGACGACACCGGGTATTGCAAGTCGTATCTTCGGGAAAGCGCTGGAAAAACTCGATACAGATTCCATGCGGAAGGATGCCCGAAAAGCCTTGGATACCATCGGACTTAACATAGAAGAATATGTAAAAGTAAAGGGTTTGCCTGTCGGCTATATGCAATTCATTGAAATCGCCAGGGAAATCGACAAAACCGGAATTAAAATTCTGATCTTTGACGAACCCACTGCTGTTTTAACGGAAAGCGAAGCAGACAGACTCCTGGAGGCCATGCGTGTTATCGCTTCCAAAGGAATCGCGATCCTGTTTATCACTCACCGACTGGATGAGGTGATTGCTGTTACCGACGGCATGACGATTTTGCGCGACGGACAGTTTGTGAAACAGCTGGAAACGAAAAGCACCAACGCGATAGAGATCGCCGAACTGATGATCGGCAGAAAAGTTGAAAAGCTTCTGGACGATGCGGAAGACGAAAGAACTCTGTCTGAAAATGACATCATACTGAGCTTGAAGGATTACTATGTGAACATGCCCGGTGAAAAAGTCAAAGGGATCGACATGGAAGTGCGAAGAGGAGAAATCTTCGGGATCGGCGGCCTGGCAGGACAAGGAAAACTGGGGATTCCCAACGGGATCATGGGATTGTACGATTCAGAAGGTACAATCGTTTTGGACGGTGTTCCTGTAAACCCCACCAAGCTGGGCGATGCCCTAAAGAAGGGGATTGCGTTTGTTTCCGAGGATCGGCGCGGCGTCGGACTCCTTTTGGAAGAATCCATTGAGCATAACATTGCGTTTACTGCCATGCAGATCAATGGATCTTACTTGAAGAGTATCGGTGTTGGGAAGCTTTATGATGGCAAGAGCGGGAGAGCCCACGCAGAAGAAATGATCCGCAAGTTGGACATCCGTTGCACCAGCGCCGCCCAAAGGGCAGGTGCTTTGTCCGGTGGAAATCAGCAGAAGGTCTGTCTTGCGCGTGCGCTGGCCCTGAATCCCAAATTGCTCATTGTATCTGAGCCTACCCGGGGAATCGATATCGGCGCAAAAAAACTTGTGATAGAGCTGCTGGCTACGCTTAACAGGAAAGAAGGAATGACTGTCATCGTTGTCAGTTCGGAACTCAATGAGCTGCGTAGCATCTGTGACAGGATCGCCATCGTTTCGGAAGGCAAGATCGCCAGCATTAAGAAGCCGGACGATTCGGACGCATCCTTTGGCTTGGCGATGGCCGGTTATAAAGAGGGAGGGAAACAATCATGAAAGACAGATTATCCGGCGTGATCAAATCCATTGGTCTGCCCCGCATCATCATCTTTGCTTTCTTTCTGCTTGTTGTTTTCGGCGCCTATTACTACGGTCTCGGGCTCCCCGCACTTTTCGGCAGTGTGCTGCGACGCTGGGGAATGTTCGGAATCCTGGTCCTTGCCATGGTCCCTGCCATCCAATGCGGCATCGGGCCCAATTTCGGAGTCAG
>JAQUXD010000100.1 GCA_028692535.1 Eubacteriales bacterium
TATAATGAATCGAGATGAGCCAACTTCTTCGCATTGTCAACAACATCAGAGATCACAAGCTTTTTCGTCTGACGCCGGCCAGAATGATCCTGCTCGGGTTTTCCGGCCTGATCCTGTTGGGCGCCGTTGTGTTGAGCCTGCCTTTCAGTTCATCCTCCGGACAATCCATCGGCTGGACCGATGCGCTGTTCACCTCGGCTTCTGCGGTATGTGTTACCGGACTGGTGGTGGCGGATACGAATCTGCAATGGTCGGTGCTGGGCAAGGCGGTCATCCTGCTGCTGATCCAGATCGGTGCCTTGGGCATCATGTCCGTAGTGACGGTTTTTTCCGTGTTTACCGGAAAGCGTCTGGGGCTAATGGATCGACTGACGATTCAGGAATCCCTCAACCACTTTACCGTTGGCGGGATCGTGAAAACGTTTTACGGGATCCTGGGCGTTACACTGCTCGCGGAGCTGACGGGTGCCGTGATCTTCTTTACGGAGCTTCTACCGGTCTACGGGGCTTCGGAAGCGGCAGGAAAGAGCATTTTCCATTCCGTTTCCGCCTTCTGCAACGCAGGGTTCGACCTCTTTGGCGCGTCGGAGGCTCCCTTTTCCAGCATCCTGGCCTTTCAGGAACGGCCGCTTTTTCTGCTCACCACAAGCCTGCTGATCATTCTGGGCGGCTTGGGCTTTATCGTGTGGAATGACATCGCAGTCCACCGGCGCTTTTCAAAGCTGACACTCCACTCCAAGGTCGTCCTTGCAACCACCGGGATCCTGCTGGTGCTGGGAACGTTGCTCTTCTGGATGACAGAAGCCCACAATCCCCAAACGCTGGGCGCTCTGTCAGGACCGGGGAAGCCGATCAACGCGTTTTTCCTGTCCGTCACCGCCAGGACCGCCGGCTTCAGCGCTGTGGCTCCGGCGGAAATGAACGACGCTTCGAACTTTCTGACCATGCTTCTCATGTTTATCGGCGGCGCCCCCGGCTCTGCCGCGGGCGGCATCAAAGTGACCACCTTCAGCATTTTGATGCTCACGGCGATCACCATCGCCCGAGGCAAAAGCGATGTGCAGATTTTCGAACGCAGGCTGCCCGCCGGAATCATCACAAAAGCGATCGCCGTGGCCGCCCTGGCGATGTTCACGATCATCACCGTCACGCTGCTCCTGCTGATCGATAATCAGGTGACATTTTTGGAAGCGCTGTACGAAGCCATTTCAGCCTTCGCCAACGTGGGCCTGTCCACCGGCATCACGCCGGAGCTGTCCGCGCTGAGCAAGTATGTTTTGATCCTGACCATGCTCGTGGGGCGCATCGGCCCCTTTACCGCAATGGTCGCATTTACAGCCAAAAGAAAAAACCAAACGCAGCCTTACCGGTATCCGGAAGGAAAAATCACCACAGGGTAGGAGGTCTGTTATGAAATCATTTGTTATTTTAGGTCTGGGGCGTTTCGGCATCAGCCTGGCTCGGACCATCATTGAACTGGGCCACGAGGTTTTTGGCGCCGACAACGACGAGGCTGTCGTCAAGCGGCATGCCGGGGAATTGACCCACATTGTCCAGGCCGACATCACCAGCGAAGATTTTCTTCGTTCCATCGACGTCACCAAGTTCGATGCGGTGATTATCGCAGTATCCTCCAATCTGCAGGTCAGCATCATGACGACACTTATCGCCAAGGAAATAGGCGCCAAGTATTTGATCGCCAAATCCCAGAGCGACTTTCACTCCAGACTGCTCTATAAGATCGGCGCAGACGTAGTCATTCTGCCGGAAAAAGACATGGGTATAAAAGTGGCCCACAATTTGGTGACAGATAAATTCTTAAATATGATTGAGCTTTCCGAAGAATACAGTATTATGAGTATATACCCGCCGGAATCCTGGCTCGGAAAGACGCTAAAGGAACTGACGCCGGGTCTTCGGGACAGAGCAAGCGTTCTTGCTCTGCGGAAATCTGATGAATCGGCGGTCCTGATGCCCGATCCGGAACAGATCGTGGAAGAAGGGGACAGTATCACCCTGATGGGTGAAAACGGCACACTGAGAAAACTGGAAGAAAAGAGGTAACACCCTATGAAAGTATTGCTGATCAACGGAAGCCCGAGAAAAGACGGCTGCACTTATACGGCTCTTCGGGAAGTGGCCGATGCCCTGGAAGCCAACGGCATCGACACCGAATTTTTTCACATCGGAACAGACCCGGTGCGGGGCTGCACGGAATGTTGGAAATGTTCCAAGCTGGGTCGGTGCGTCTTTGAAGACGATATATGCAACACGATGGCCGAGCACATGATCGCCGCCGACGGTATCGTGATCGGATCTCCCGTATTTTACGCCGCTCCGGCGGGCCAGCTCTGCGCCCTGCTGGATCGGATATTCTACGCCCAGGCTTCTTCGCTGGCGTATAAACCCGCCGCTGCAGTTGTCAACTGCAGGAGAGGCGGCGCCAGCGCCGCCTTCGACCGGCTCAACAAGTATTTCACCATCAACCACATGCCCGTTGTCACTTCCCAATACTGGAATTCCACTCACGGACGGAAGCCGGAAGAAGTCCTCCAGGATCGGGAAGGCATGCAAACCATGCGGCTTCTGGGCAAGAACATGGCCTGGCTCCTGAAAAATATGGAAGCAGGCGGGATTGCGCCACCGGAAGGCGAACCCTGGCAAATGACTGACTTTTGCCGTAAAAAATAAGCAATGGATGACTTCAATTCAAAAAAAATAAGGGCGGTGGCTCTTTATACTTTCCTAACGGCCGGCGCGGTTCTGCTGGTCTATTTCGGGTTGCTCCATCTGTCCGTGGTGCTGCATTACGCCGGCAATTTTGTGGATATTGTCATGAAGGTGCTGTCGCCGCTGATCCTGGCCTTTGTGATTGCCTATCTCCTGAATCCCGCGATCCTCTTTTACGAAAAACTGATGCATAAAGCATTCCCCCGGCTCAAATATAAAAGACTTCGCGCCCTCTCTGTGATCGAAGCTGTCTTATCGTTTCTGATCCTGCTGACACTGGTCATTTCACTGCTGGTTTTCAGCGTCACCCGGGAACTGCAGGTGGGAGATCTGAGCGGATTGCTTCTGATCGCCACGAATTTTCTGGACGGCCTGAACAAATTCTACGAAGCGTCCATGCAATGGCTGGCGGATATGCACCTGGAGTCGCCCGACCTTCAGTCGCTGTTCCGGGATATCAGCGATACGATTTACGGGACCCTGAACAAGCTGATTTCAGATCTTACCGGTTCCCTCGGCAATATCTCCGGAAATTTCGCCGCCTTTTTATTCGGCGTGGTCATGTCGATTTATATGATGCTGGACGGTCGGCGGATCACCGACTATCTCAAAAGGGTGGCTGATGTGATTTTCAAAGAACGAACCAACGAAAGCATTCGGGAACTGCTGAGCGATTTGCACCACGCGTTTTTCGGTTATCTGCGCGGGCAACTGCTGGATGTGCTTTTCATGATCATCACCGTGAGCATCGCGCTGCAGGTCACCGGTTGCAGGTTTGCCATCGGCATCGGCCTGCTGGCAGGCCTGGGCAATCTGATTCCCTATCTGGGGCCGTTCATCGGCTATGGCCTGACCGCGCTGGTCTGTCTGATCTACGGAGACTATTCGGTCCTGGCCGTTTCCCTGCCGGTCCTCCTTGTGATCCAGTTGATCGACGGCAACATCGTAGGGCCACGGCTTTTGGGTAAAAGCATCTCCGTCCATCCGCTGCTGATCCTCCTGTTTCTGATCGCCGGCGGCGCTGTGGGCGGCATTGCGGGCATGCTCCTTGCGGTCCCTGTGGGCGGCTTTATCACCATCCGGTTCCGAAAATGGCTTGACCGGAACGAAAGCAATGAGGAATAGGAGCTCATTACTGCTTTATTCTTCGTGCAGGATGAAAGTTATACAGGAAACTCGGTTGTTCGGCTGTTCCTGTATAAAAATCGGGGCTTTTTAGCGGAGCTCAGATCCATTTAGGAGCGGAAACGCCTTTTCCGCTCCTAAATTTTACGTGCAAGAGGATTCAAACAGATGGAGTTATACAGGAGACTTAGTTTTGTGATCCTTCCTGTATAAGAATTGGGCTGCGCTACTGAAACTGCTGCTCTCTTTGGGGAAAAAGAGCTCTTTTCGTTGCCAGTCTCGGTTTAAATGAAAAAAGTTATACAGGAAGTTAATTCTTTTCGTCCTTCCTGTACAACTTTTCGTTCTTTTTCGCTAGCTTTCAGACACGACGACCGACCGAGCAGGAATAATTATACAGGAAACCCGGTTGTTCATCCGTTCCTGTATAACAACCGACCGTTTTGCCGGATTCCAGGTCCGCCTGACCGAAAAAGCCTGTTTCTGTATTAAAACTGGCTTGGCACATCGGAAGCGTGATCCTTGAAAAGAAAAACCCACTCCTGGCCCGGACACCGCCGTATCACGTGGTGGCCGTCACTCCTTACAATCCCATGGCCGGGTTCAGGCTTTTCATGGCGTCCAGCGTACGCTGGAGCAGCTCGTCCACTTCCCAGCCCAGCATTTCCGCGCCCTGGATGATCACATCTCTGGAGCAGCCGGCGGCAAAACCTTTGTCCTTGAATTTCTTTTTCAGGGATTTCAATTCCATGTCGTCGATGCTTTTAGATGGACGCATCAACGCGCAGGCGCCGATCAAGCCCGTCAGCTCGTCGGTGGCGAACAAGATTTTCTCCATGGTGCTTTCCGGCTGATGCGTGGTCTTTGTACAGCCCCAGCCATGGGCGCAGATGGCGTGGATCATTTCCGGATCCAGCTCCATTTCCCTGAACCAATCCTCTTCTTTGACGCAGTGCTCTTCGGGACATTCTTCGAAATCCAGGTCGTGAAGCAGTCCCACCACTTCCCAGAACTCCACCCGCTGCGGATCGTATTCTTTTGCAAAATAACCCATCACGCCGGAAACGACCTGGCCGTGACGAATGTGAAACGCTTCTTTGTTGTGCTCTGCCAGAAGCTTTTCCGCTTCTGCCTTGGTTGGAATATAACTCATCTCTGCCTCCTGTGTCACTTTGATTTTCTTTCATACTATTATCGCATAGTACCGGAGAATTGCAAGCCGGCGGATTTTTCTTGCAAAGGTCGGAGCCTTTGTATATACTGTATCCATTCCAAGAGAATAACGAAACAACAGCGAGGATGAAAACTGCGGCAATGCAATCTCTTCAGAGAACCGGTGGTCGGTGCGAACCGGTGAGAACGTGTGCCTTTCCATTTTCGGAGCTGCCTGCGAACAGCGGGGGGGAGCGCCCTGTACAGCGCGCATGAGAGGTCGCTTGCACAAGCGGCAAGTTGGGTGGCAACGCGGAGTTTTCCGTCCCATATGAGAGACATATGGTTCGGGAACTTTTTTTATTCCCCGGACCGCCGTTCGGACAGACAGAAAGCAAGGAGGAAAAGACATGCTGGATATCAAATTTGTACGGGCAAATCCGGAGATCGTCAAGGAGAACATCCGGAAAAAATTCCAAGAGGAAAAGTTGGTCCTGGTGGACGAGGTCCTGGCCATGGACGAGGAACTTCGCGCCGCCAAGACCAGGGGTGACGAGCTTCGGGCAAACCGGAACACGTTGAGCCGGGAGATCGGCGGACTTATGAAGGAAGGCCGCAAGGACGAAGCCGAGGAAATCAAGAAAAAAGTAGGAGAAATGGCCGACGAGCTGGCAGCTTTAGAAGAAAAGGAAGCAAAGCTGGAGCAAGAGGTAACCGACCGCATGATGGTGATCCCCCAGATCATCGACGACTCGGTTCCCATCGGAAAGGATGACAGCGAAAACGTGGAAGTGGAACGCTACGGTTTGCCGGCAACGCCTGCATGGGATGTTCCTTACCACATCGAAATCATGGAAGCCCTGGACGGCGTGGATCTGGAGAGCGCCCGGAAAACCAGCGGCAACGGATTCTATTATCTGAAAGGGGATATCGCCCGTCTCCACTCCTCGATCCTGAGCTACGCCAGGGATTTTATGATCAATCGGGGATTCACCTATTACATTCCGCCCTTTATGATCCACGGCGATGTGGTACGAGGTGTCATGAGCTTTAAAGAGATGGAAAACATGATGTATAAGATCGAAAACGAAGATCTGTACCTGATCGGGACCAGCGAACACTCCATGATCGGAAAGTTCATCGACTCCATCCTGACGAAGGAAGAGCTGCCCCAGGCGCT
>JAQUXD010000101.1 GCA_028692535.1 Eubacteriales bacterium
GAACAGCTCAGACGCATTCAAAACACGGCAGACGCATTGGGAGAATAATATGGCCTTCGAGGGTTTATCAGAGAAACTCAACGGAATATTTAAAAAGCTGAAAGGCAAAGGAGTGCTTACCGAGGCGGATATCCAGGAAGCCATGCGGGAAGTGAAGCTGGCTCTGCTGGAAGCGGACGTCCATTTTAAAGTCGTCAAAGAGTTTGTCGCCGTTGTCAAAGAGAAATCCCTGGGCGAAGAGGTCATGAGGAGTCTCACGCCGGGTCAGCAGGTGATCAAGATCGTCAACGACGAGCTGGCTGCGCTGATGGGCGGGAGCAACAGTAAACTGACGTTCTCCTCCAGCGGATTCACTACGCTTCTTCTGGTCGGTCTTCAAGGTACCGGAAAGACCACGACCTGTGCCAAATTGGCCACTTATCTCAAGAAGAGCGGAAAGAAACCCATGATGGCCGCCTGCGACGTCTACAGACCTGCAGCCATCGATCAGCTGGAGATCCTCGGACAGGCTGCCGGGATACCGGTCTACCTGGATCGGGAGGACAAAGATCCGGTTTCCATTGCACAGAAGGCAAGAAAGGAAGCTGAATATAAAGGGTTCGATACGCTTCTGATCGATACGGCCGGCCGACTCCACGTCGATGAAGACCTTATGGACGAACTGGTCCGGATCCGAAAGGAAGTAAAGCCCCACGAAATACTGCTGGTGGTGGACGCCATGACCGGCCAGGACGCTGTGATCGCGGCCCAGTCTTTCCATGACAGACTCGGAATCGACGGCATTATCATGACAAAGCTGGACGGAGATACCCGGGGCGGTGCAGCGCTGTCTGTCAAGAGCGTCACGGGAAAGCCGATCAAATTTATCGGTGTCGGAGAAAAGAACGATGCGTTGGAGCCCTTCCATCCACAGAGGATGGCTTCCAGAATTCTGGGAATGGGCGACGTGATGAGCCTGATCGAGAAGGCGCAGGAATCTTTCGACGAAGAAAAATCCAGAGAACTGGAAAAGAAGATGAAGAAAAACCAGTTTACCCTGGAGGATTTCCTGGATCAGTTTGCACAGATACGGGGGATGGGCGGACTGGCTAAAATCATGGACATGCTGCCCGGCGGCGGGGCAAAGCCCGACGAAGAGCAAATGGACAAAGGAGAGCAGGAGTTCCGATACATGGAAGCGATCATTCAGTCCATGACGAAGCAAGAGCGCCAGGATCCCCAGCTTCTCAACGCAAGCCGGCGGAAGCGGATCGCCGCAGGTGCCGGCGTCACTGTTGCAAGGGTCAACAGTTTGATCAAACGCTACGAGGAAACCAAGAAGCTCATGAAACAATTTTCCGGCGGTAAAATGGGAAAAAAGGGACGCAGGATGTTCCAGGGCTTTTAGGCAGTCCCGCAAGATACAGGCGAAACGCTGCGATGACGCAGCTTTCACAATAGATTTAATCATATCAGCGAAGTTATCAGGAGGAAGAAATGGCAGTTAAAATCAGATTAAAGAGAATGGGTGCGCATAAAAAGCCCTTTTACAGAGTGGTCGTGGCGGATTCTCGTTCTCCCAGAGACGGAAGATTTATCGAAGAGATCGGTTATTACAATCCGCTGACAGATCCCGCAGACATCAAGATCGACCCGGAAAAGGCGAAAAAATGGCTTTCCACAGGAGCAGCTCCCACCGATACCGTACGGGCGCTCTTTAAAAAGTCCGGCATTATCGAGTAAGAAAGCGGTGAGGAAATGTTGTTATTGGTAGAAGCCATCGCCAGATCCCTGGTCGATGCGCCGGACGAAGTCCGGGTCCGTGAAATCGCAGGCGATGGAGAATCCACGGTCATCGAGCTTCGTGTGGCCAGCCAGGACATGGGCAAGGTCATCGGCAAGCAAGGACGGATCGCAAAGGCGCTTCGAACTGTCGTCAAGGCAGCGGCGGTAAAGCAAAATAAAAAAGTGGTCGTTGAGATCGTTTCCTGACAACAGCGGAGGATCGATGGATTACGTTAAACTTGGAAAAATCACTGCGCCTGTGGGCATCCGCGGGGAAGTCCGCGTGTATCCGTATACAGACGAATTGACACGGTTTTCTGAAATCCGATCTGCTTTGATTGGCCCCGGCAGCTATGCCGTGCGCGCTGTTCGGTATCAGAAAAACATGGCTATCCTGAAGCTGGAGGGCATAGAGGATCGCAACGCAGCGGAACTCCTGAGAGGGAAAGAACTGCTTTTGCCTGCGGAGGATATGTGGGAAATTCCGGAGGATACGTATTTCGTTCGCGATTTGATCGGAATGACTGTCCTGACCCCGGAAGAGGTCGTTGTCGGCGAGTTGATCAACGTGATACAGCATCCCCATCAGGATCTTTACGAGATCGCAGATGCTGAGGGACATTCTTTTTTACTTCCGGCAGTAAGTGAATTCGTGCTGAACGTGGATCTTTCCGCGCGCAGGATGACCGTACAGCTGATCGAAGGGATGAAAGACGAATGAAGATCCACATCCTGACATTGTTTCCGGATATGTTTTCGGCTGTGACCGGGCAGAGTATACTCGGCCGGGCGGCCGATAGCGGCTTGATGGAAGTGTGCATCACGAATATCCGGGATCATACGAAGGACAAACACAAAAAGACAGACGACACCCCTTTTGGCGGCGGTGCGGGAATGATCCTGACACCTCAGCCGGTTTTTGACGCCCTGAGATCCGTCAATGCCCAGGGCAAGCGAAAGATCTACATGTCTCCCAGAGGACGTCTGCTGGATCAAACTTTGATCAGCGAATTGGCCAAGGAGGAGGAGCTGGTGATCCTGTGCGGTCATTACGAAGGTGTCGATCAGCGCATTCTGGACGCTTGGGCTATGGAAGAAATCTCTATCGGCGACTACATCCTGACCGGCGGAGAACTGGCATCCATGGTGCTCATCGACACGATTGCCAGACTGATTCCAGGCGTTCTTGGAAATGAGAGCGCTCATCTGGAGGAATCGATCTATTCGGGCCTTTTGGAGTACGACCAATATACGAAACCAAGGGAATACGAAGGCCGCGCGGTGCCGGAGGTTTTATTCAACGGCAATCACAAGCTGATCCGCCTTTGGCAGTGGGAAGGCGCGCTTCGGCACACGAGGCGTCGCAGACCTGATCTTCTGCGCGCCTTTTTGAAGCGTCCTTTGAACCTGCCAAAAGAAGAGAAGCAAATTCTCGAGAACGTATTGCGCCAAGAGCCTCTTCTTGAAGAAGAAGAATGATTCTGATAGAATAAGGCTATGAAAAAAAGCAAAAATAAGAACCGTCTCATCGCCGGGACTGCCGTTTTCCTGGCAGCGTGCATCGGATTATATGTTTTTATCTATGTGATCCCCGGCATTTCGGGCGCTTTGGCCAGAACCGCCATCGTTTCCTACGGCAACCTGCGGGTCACGGACGAGGCCGAGGCGTATCTGGTGCGTGACGAGTTGGTTCTGACCGCCGGACAGACCGGTACTGTCAGTTATTATGTTGACGAAGGCGTCAAGACAAGAAAAGGCACGAAAATCCTGGACATCTACCCTTCGAACGACAGCGTAACAGGATATTACTGCGGGTACACCGGTGTGATCAGCTACTATGTCGACGGATACGAAGGATATTTTTCTCCCGAGCGGGTATCCGAACTGGAACCGGCCGAGCTGGAGGTTCTCAGCATCGAGCCGGAAAACACCCGCAGAGAGCATGTCGCTGCGGGGGAACCGCTGTATAAGATCGTTCTGGATGACGTTTGGTATGTAGCCGTACCGGTGTCCGAAGATCGTTTGTTCAAGTATACGACAGGAGCAGCCGTCACGCTGGAGTTTGGAGAGGAATCCGTTTCGGCCGTCACGACGGATCTGGTCCGAAAGCAGGAGGGATGGCTTGCCGTTATTCGCACGGATAAATACTTCGAACCCTTTGCAAGCATAAGGAAAACATTGCTGACAGTGGTGACCGAGGATTATCAGGGACTCATCATACCCAATACTGCGATTGCCGTAGAAGAAGGGAAGGAAGGGGTCTATGTGAGAGATCTGACGGGAGCGTTCCATTTTACTCGGATCAAGGTGATTACTACCGACGGAAAAGATTCCTTGGTTTATTCCGGATCTTTTCACGAAGCCGACAGCAGCGGCGAGCAAATGAAGGTAAATACGGTGGAGATCTACGATGAAATACTGAGACAGATCGAGCCGGATCAGGGATCGGAGAGTGAGTGAATGGGCATCAGAGAGAATATCGGTGAAATCATCAGGCAGAAGGATGCATATGCCCGCGAAGTCGGAAAGACGGGGCAGGATATACAGCTGATCGCTGTTACGAAGACTCGTACGCCGGAAGAGATCTTGGAAGCGATCTCCTGCGGGATCACAGACATCGGGGAAAATAAGGTCCAGGAGATCCAGGATAAATATGATCAGATCAACGTTCCGGTCCGCTGGCATCTGATCGGTCACCTTCAGACCAACAAGGTCAAATATATCATCGATAAGGTATATCTGATCCATTCGGTGGACTCTATCCGACTGGCTCGAGAGATCGACAAAAGAGCCGGCGCAGCCGGTATTACAGCCAATATCCTGATCCAAGTGAATGCGGCAGGAGAGGAAAGCAAGTTCGGCGTGGCGCCGGCGGAAGTTCCCGTGCTCTTACAGGGTATACTCGAAGAGTGCAGACACATCTGCGTCAAAGGATTGATGCATATCGCACCTTTTGCTGAAGATACCGAGGCCGTACGGCCCTATTTTACAGCGGTGAAAGAGTTATATGATCAGCTGTCTGAGATCAGGCACCCAAGATTGGATTTTTCCGTTCTGTCCATGGGTATGTCCAACGATTACGGAGTTGCGATCCAAGAAGGCGCCAATGCCATACGCGTAGGCGCATCCATATTCGGTGAGCGGGACTATTCGAAAAAGTAGCCTGCCGGAAAGAGGAAGAGATTATGGGTTTATTCAACAAAATGAAAGAAATGGTCGGAATCGAAGAGATCGACGATGACGAAGTGGAAGAAATCAAAAAACCGGCACTGCCGGAGCGGAAGCCCATGGAAGCCCGGCCGCCTGTAAAAAACAGTTTTATGGAACCGGCCAAGCCCGCGGAAATGCGCTCGCCCACACTTCCCGGCGGCCGCAGAACAGATCAGTTTAAAATGATCGTCGTGGAGCCTTCCGGATTTGACGACAGTCCCAGATTGGTGGATAATCTCAAGGCTAAAAAGCCGGTCATTATCAATCTGGAGAACCTGGAAACCGATACCGCCAGAAAAATATTTGATTTCCTGAGCGGCGCCACTTATGCTTTGAATGGCAATGTTCAAAAGGTAGCCAACAATATTTTTGTCTTTGTTCCTGAAAATGTGGATGTAACATACAATATGGATTCGAAGATCAATCAAGTCGAAGGCGGAATCAAGAGTCCCTGGAGATAGGAGGTCCTATGATCGGCGCGAAGCTGTTGCTTGCTGTATATTACTTTACACTGGTCATTCAGTATATGATACTGGCCTATGTTGTGCTGTCTTGGTTTTCCAGACCCGGCGGGCAGACGTATCGGATCTATCTGAAGCTGGGAGAAATATTGGAACCATTGTTTATGCCGTTTCGACGGCTCACCCGTGGAATTGCCATGCGGACAGGCTTGGATTTTACGCCGTTCATCACGATCATCGCGGTGTCTATGATCTATCGCCTGATTTTTGCTGTATCTTCCGGATTCATCATGTAGAAGGAGCGCCGTATGATTACACCACTTGACATTCAAAACAAGGCATTTGCCCGGGCCGTGAGAGGATACAAGGAGGAGGAAGTCGACAGCTTTCTGGATCTTCTGACGGTGGACTACGAGCGGGTGATCGACGACAACGAAAATCTCAGAAAAGAACTGTCTGATATTCAGAGCCGCTTGGAAGAATATAAAAACACCGAGGAAAGCGTCCTTAAAACGCTGGAGGCCGCCAAGGCGCTGATGAACGACATTTCGGCCAGCGCGGAGAAGCGGGCCGAAATCCTCATCAAGAATGCAGAGCTCGATGCGGAGCTGTTGCAGCGCCAGGCCCGGGAATCCGTCGAGCGTCTCAAAGAAGAAGAGACCGCGCTGGCCCAGCG
>JAQUXD010000005.1 GCA_028692535.1 Eubacteriales bacterium
ATGAATTTTCCGGGCAAAGTCCTGAAACTGACCTATCTGAGCGAACAGGACAAAGAAGATCTGCTTTTCGGGATCCGAAACGATGTGGATTTTGTCGCCTGTTCCTTCGTATCCACGCTGCAGGATATCCTGGATGTACGGCAGTTTCTAAACGCGAACGGCGGCGAAAACATTGAGCTGATCGCCAAGATCGAGAATCGTTCGGGCGTCGACAATGTGATGGACATCGCTACGGAATGCAGCGGTATTATGATCGGTCGGGGCGACATGGGGGTGGAGATCCCCTTTGAGCAGCTGCCTGCTATACAAAAGCATCTGATCAACGCCTGCCGGGTGATCGGCAAACGCGTGATCACGGCCACAGAAATGTTGGAATCCATGATCTACAACCCCCGTCCTACCCGTGCAGAGATCTCCGATGTGGCCAATGCGGTTTATGACGGCACCAGCGCCATTATGCTCTCCGGCGAAACGGCGGTAGGAAAGTATCCGGTGCTGACGCTGCAAACCATGGCCAGGATCGCCGAAGAGACCGAGAAAAACATCCATTACGAGAAGCGGTTCCGGAACATGGAGTTCACTATTCGGGATATGACAGACGCAGTTTCTCATGCGGCTTGCAGCCTGGCTATGGACATCGATGCCAAGGTCATCGTTTCCTGCACGATCTCCGGTATCACCGCGCGAATGATCTCCCGGTTCCGTCCGCCCATCGACATCATGGCCCTTACTCCCTACGAGAGCACTCGCCGGAAGCTGGCCCTGTCCTGGGGCGTCAATCCGCTGATTGCCCTGGAAATGAGCGGCACCGACCAACTGATGGATATGGCCCAACGGGTGGCGACTGAACAGTGCGGTCTGGAAAGCGGAGACCGGATCGTCATCACCGGCGGCATGACCAACGCGGTGTCCGGAAACACGAATGTGCTAAAAACCGCTTGCATTTAGAAGATGCCGTGGTATACTGTTATGGCATTCGTTTCGCAGCAACGCGAACCATTGCTCTCTGCCACGGAGAAACCGTGGCCATTCAGTCCATAGGGAGGTGAAATAATGAATAAGTATGAGTTGATGTTTATCCTCGATCCGATTTTGGAAGACGACAAAAAGGAAGCGGCGATCGAAACAGTCAAAGAGATCATCGCAACCGACGGAGAAGTCTCCGACGTGAACATCTGGGGAATCAAAAAGCTCGCTTATCCGATCCGCAAGAAGAACGAGGGATATTATGTCGTAATGCAGTTTACGGCCAGCCCCGATCTTCCCAAGGAATTGGACAGACGGCTTAAGATCTCGGACAGCTTTATGCGGCATCTCGTCATTAACAAAGACGAGAAATAGGAAAGCGGTGACAGTATGAATTCGGTATCATTGATCGGAAGATTAACCAGAGACCCGGACATCCGGTACGGCGCCGGCAGCCAGATGGCTGTAGCGCGTTTTACCATTGCGATCGATCGGGGAAAGGACAAGAACGGCGAGGACCGCGGCGCGGACTTTCCGGCGATTGTCTGCTTCGGCAAAACGGCTGAATTGGTGGAACGTTTTCTTACCAAGGGACGTCTCGTGGGCATTCAGGGACGTATCCAGACCGGAAAATACGAGAAGGACGGACGTACCGTTTATACGACCGACATACTGGCAGATCGCGTAGAATTTTTAGACTGGGGAGATAAGAACGAGGGAGAAGGCGGCGGCGCCAAGCAGAAAAGCGCGCAGCCTAAAACCGAATCTCAGGTTCCCGAAGGCTTCGGCGCCTTGACCGACGACGACATTCCCTTCTAAAAAAGCTTCAGGATAGGAGGATATCCATATTATGGAAAGAGATAGAGAGAACAGAGATAATAAGAGAAAGAGTTACGGCGGAAACAGAAGGAAGAAAATATGTCAATTCTGTGCCGACAAAACCGAAGACATCGACTACAAAGATGTAGACACACTCAAGAAATATGTGACGGAACGGGGAAAGATCCTGCCCAAGCGGATTACCGGAACTTGCGCCATGCACCAAAGAGCGGTGACAACCGCCATCAAAAGAGCGCGGATCGTAGCGCTTCTGCCTTTCGACGCAGATTGATAAGACTGAAAACCGGAGCCTGGCTCCGGTTTTTTTGTTTCAGAAACACTTTTTGTGGTATACTGTAGTATCTATGCGGCAGTGCGATCTGGCGGCGCAAAAGGGAGGAGAAAATGGCAAGCAGACTTTTACATAAAATCGTCGAACCTTATCTGAAAATCGATTTGATTGTCATGGTTTTTCTGTCTTTTTGCGTCCTTTGGTTCAGCCTTCCCGCAGGGATCCTTTGCCTTCTTCTCGTCGTCGCCGTACAGGTCTATCACGGGAAATTCACAAGGACCAGAACGCTGGACCAGATCGATTCCTACGAGGAGAGTCTGTCGGCAGACCGGGACGAAATCGCCCGGGCCTTTACGGAAAACAGTCCTCTTCTGATGAGCCTGATCGATATGGAAGGTCGATTGCTTTGGAGCAACCAGCGATTTCATGCGGTATTCGACAGCGAAGAAGCTTTTTTTGCCAAGGTGGACAAAAGCACGATTACCGGCTTTTTTGACAAGCCCGAGAAGCAGATCATCATTCCGGTCGACGAGCGGATGTACCGGGTCACTGCCGGTACGATGGGCAATTACGATCGGGACAAGAAGATGTTGTTCTGGAGCAATGTCACCGGCTATCAGATCGTCAAAGAGCTTTACGGTGATAAGCGTCCTTGTGTGGCTTTTATCAATATCGACAATTACGACGACCTGCTGGCCAGTTCGCCTTCCGATGAGCAGTCTTCCATCACGGCGGGTATCGATAAAATGATCCGAAGCTGGGCCCACGGCATGGATGCGGCGATTTCCAAGACGCGCAGCAATCGTTATGTGATGCTGTTTGAGCATCAGCATCTGGAAACGCTGATCGCAGAAAAATTCCCCATCATCAACGAGATTCACCAAATCGAGACTAAGGCCGATTTTCCCACATCCCTTTCCATCGGTGTGGGTGCCGGGGCCAAGACGCTGAGCGAGCTTCAGAACTACGCGGGGGACGCGCTGGATCTGGCTTTGGGGCGAGGCGGAGATCAGGTCGTGATCAAACGCAACGGCGGAGACATTGAGTTCTACGGAGGCGGCCTTACTACGGTGGAAAAGCGGAACAAAGGGAAATCCCGAATTGTGGCCCACGCCCTGCAGCAGCTTATCACCACGTCGGACCGGGTGATCATTATGGGACATACCCGACCGGATATGGACAGCTTCGGCGCAGCCATCGGCGTCTATCACATGGCCAAGCGATTTACCGCCAATGTGGATATTGTGCTGAACGAAGTAGGCGAAGCTATCGAGATCATTCACGAAGCTGCGGTCGCAGCCGGTCGCTTCAGCTTCATCACCTCGGATCGGGCGATGGAGCTGGTCCGGTCCAACACATTGCTCGTCGTGGTGGATACCCACATCGGCGGTTTGACGGAATGCCCCAAGCTCATCGGAAAAACCGATAAGCTGGTGGTGATCGATCACCATCGCCGTTCCAAGGAGGCCATCGAAAATGCCACGCTCACATACATGGAGGTCTATGCTTCCTCCACTTCCGAGTTGATCGCCGAGCTGCTTCAGTATTCCGGAGATCGCCTGGATATCGGCAAGTTCGAAGCCGAAGCGCTTTTGGCGGGCATCACGGTGGACACGAAGAATTTTACGGTGAACACCGGCGTGCGGACCTTTGAAGCGGCTTCCTGGCTCAGGCGCAGCGGCGCGGATATCGCAGCGGTCAGAAACTTCTTTAAAATAAGACTGGATTTCTTCCAGAAAAAAGTGAACCTGATCGCCAGTGCGGAAATCCTGGACAACGGCGTTGCGATCGCCTATACGAAGGAGTACGATCCGGCCATGCAGGTGCTCACCTCTCAGGTGGCCGACGAGTTGCTGGACATGCGGGGCGTGCAGGCGGCCTTCGTGGCCGGTAAAGGGAAGAAGGTGACCATGCTTTCCGGTCGTTCCATGGGACAGGTGAACGTACAGATGATATTGGAAAAACTGGGCGGAGGCGGTCATCTGACTACAGCCGGAGCCCAATTGGAAGCGAGTCCCGAAGAAGCCATCCACCAGGTGGTCCAAATCATGCGGGACATAGAGATACTATAGGAGGCGAAGAAAAGATGCAGGTAATATTGTTGCAGGACGTCAAAGGAATCGGAAGAGCAGGGGAAGTGGTCAAGGTCAGCGACGGGCACGCCCGAAATTTCCTGATCCCCAGAAAAGCGGCTATGGAAGCCACTCAGGCCAATTTAAAGACGTTGGAACGCAGAAAACAGGAGATCGAAGCCCAACGGGAAGTGGATCAGGCCCGGGCAACGGAGCTGAAGGAACAGATCGAGGGCAAGACTGTACATCTGTTGACAAAAGCCGGGGAAGGCGGCCGGCTCTTTGGCGCCATCACATCCAAAGATATTGCAGACGTCCTGGAAAAAGACTTCAGCATCGTCATCGACAAGAAAAAGATCGTGATGGAAGCTCCGATCAAGCAAGTGGGTCTCTCGGAAGTGGAGATCAAGCTATTTCCGGGGGTCAGCGCCTTATGTAAGGTTGACGTAAAAGCCCAGTAACCCAGAGCTTGGCAGGGAGACAGGTATGAAACAACAGCTGGAACGCATCCCGCCTCACAATGACGAGGCGGAAAAGAGTGTACTGGGGGCCATTTTGCTGGACAAAGAGGTCTTTTTTCAGGTGTCCGAGGTGATCGGCGCCGAAGACTTCTACAGCCATTCCCATCAGGAGATCTATCAAGGCATGGTGGATCTGTATCAGAGAGACGAACCTATCGACGCAGTAACATTGTCAGACAGTCTCAACCGGCGGAAAAGTCTGGAGGCTGTGGGCGGAAGAGGCTATATCGCCTTGCTTTCCAATGCGGTGCCCACGACGGCCAATGCGGTCCAGTATGCCAGGATCGTGCGGGAAAAGGCCATGCTTCGTCGCCTGATCCATGTGGCCGGAGATATCGTGGAGAAGAGCTACAGCGAGAAGCTGGAGTCCGAGCAGGTGCTGGATCACGCGGAACAGACGATCTTCGAGGTGGCCAAAAACCGCCAGAGCAATCAGTATGCCAGCCTGCGGGAGGTGCTCAATAAAAACATCGACAGCATCCAGGAAGCGGAGCGGAGCGGCGGCGTTATCCCCGGACTTTCCACCGGCTTTACGGGTTTGGATAAGATGACCACAGGTCTTCAGAAGTCCGATCTGATCATCGTTGCGGCCCGGCCGTCCATGGGAAAGACGGCATTTGCCCTGAACATTGCGCAAAACGCGGCAGTCAAGAAGAAGGCCCGAGTGGTGATCTTCTCCCTGGAAATGTCCAGAGAACAGCTGGGTCTTCGGTTGCTGTCCATGGAATCCAGGATCGACAGCAAAAAACTGCGGATGGGCGATGAAAAAAACTACGACTGGGTGGACATCAACCGGGCGCTGGACAAGCTGGCGAAGGCCGATATCCTCATTGACGATACCCCGGGCATCGGCGTCATGGAGATCCGCAACAAATGCCGCAGGATCACCGCTGAAAAGAAGATCGACCTGATCCTCGTCGACTATCTTCAAATGATGTCTTCGGATCGCTCCATGGAAAACCGGCAACAGGAAGTCACCACCATCTCCAGATATCTCAAACAGCTGGCCAGGGAAATGGAGTGTCCGGTCGTCGTGCTGTCGCAGCTTTCCAGAGCCTCTGAAAAGCGTCCGGGAAGTCACCGGCCGCTGCTTTCGGACCTGCGGGAATCCGGAGCCATCGAGCAGGATGCCGATGTGGTCATGTTCCTGTATCGGGATGATTACTATAAAGAGGAAGGCGAAGACAAGTCCAACATTTGCGAGATCATCATCGCCAAACAGCGAACAGGGGAAACCGGCACGGTCAAGCTGACCTGGATCCCCACGGTTACGAAGTTCGCAGACATGGCTTATGAATAATCCATCCACAGTCACAAGCGAGAATAAGCAGAAAGAAGGGGTGAACATGAACACATTGGCAATCGTAGGCTCTCAGTGGGGAGACGAAGGCAAAGGAAAAATGATCGACTATTTCGGGAAAAAAGCCGATATGGTCGTACGCGCCCAGGGAGGCAGCAACGCAGGGCACAGCGTGGTGATCGATGGGAAGCGCTATTCACTCCATCTGATCCCTTCGGGCATTTTGAATCCGGAAGCGATGAACATCGTAGGAAACGGCGTCGTGTTCGACCCCAGAGTTTTTTTTGCGGAGCTTCGTCAGCTGAAGGCAGACGGCATCGCCACAGACAAGATCTATATAAGCGACAGGGCCCATGTGGTCTTTCCCTATCATTACATACTGGACGAATTGTACGAAGCAGGCAGGGGAAAAGAGGATATCGGCACGACGAAAAAGGGCATTGGTCCCTGCTATATGGACAAGGTGCAGCGCAGCGGAATTCGGACCTGCGATATGCTGAATCCCTCAAAATTTGCCCAAAAGCTGAGCGAGCAGATCGATGCAAAAAATGAAATCCTGGAAAAATTATTCAATGCGGCGCCCTTGGACAAAGAAGCCACACTGAAGGAATATTTGGGCTATGCGGAAATATTGGCGCCCTATATCCGCGATACCGGTGTAATGGTCTACGAAGCGATCCGCGCAGAGAAAAAAGTGCTTTTCGAGGGAGCACAAGGATCGCTGCTGGACATTGACCTGGGGACGTACCCGTACGTGACCAGTTCGCACCCCACCAGCGGAGGATTCACCACGGGCTCGGGCATCGGTATCGGAAACATTTCCGACGTGCTGGGTATTGTGAAAGCGTATACGACTCGGGTAGGCAAAGGTCCTTTCGTTACAGAACTCCTGGACGAAACCGGAGACCGCATCCGCGAAATCGGCCACGAGTACGGTGTCACCACCGGCCGCCCCAGGCGCATCGGCTGGTTCGATGCTGTCATCGTCAATTACTCCTCCCGGATCAACGGCATGACGGCGATCGCCCTGATGCTGCTGGACGTGCTGAGCTCCTTTGAAACGGTAAAAGTATGTTATGCCTACGAGCATCAAGGCAAGCGGGTCGACCACTATCCTGCGGATCTGGATCACCTGGCGGAGTGCAAACCGCTTTACAAAGAGATGCCGGGTTGGAAAACCGATATCACCGGCTGCAGAACCTATGACGAACTGCCCGCCCCATGCCGGGCTTACGTGGAAGAGATCGAAAAAATGACCGGCCTTCCCGTGATCAGCGTTTCCGTGGGTCCTGAGCGGGAAGCTACGATCATACGCAAAGAAATATTCTGAGGGTCCCATGAATTTTCAAAAGCAAAACATCACTAACTACAATTTGTATGACACGGCTGTGGACAATATGTTTATCGCCGAATATATGGCCACGGCGCCGGGCGACTACGTCAAAGCCTATCTTTTAGCGCTGATGTACGCCGATCTGAGCGTTCCCTGCACCAACGAAAGCTTGGCCCGGGAGCTGGGGATCACCGTCGAAGAGGTGCTGCTGGCCTGGAATCACTGGGAAAAGCTGGGTCTCGTATTGAAAAAATACCCGGATCCGGAAAACCGGCTTCGCTATACGGTGGAGTTTTTGAACATTCGGGAAGCTCGCTTCGGCAAAGCCCGTGTGTCTTCCGAGCACAAGCCCGGCTCCGTCAAGCTGACAGATCAGGAGCTGGCGCAGCTCTACCGGGATATCGAAGCTGTTACCGGACGGCTCTTCGAAGGAAGGGAAATGCAAGAGATCGTATCCTGGCTCACGGACTACAGCATCGCACCTGATGTGATACTCCTGTGTTACAAATACTGCATGCGCAACCGAAAAACCAGCAAATATCGGTATGTGGGAGCCGTACTCAAGGATTGGGTCCAGCAGGGTCTTCGGACCGTGGCCGATGTGGAGCAGCATTTGGAGAACACCGACGCGCGGCATTTTCTGCACAAGCGCATCCTGAAATCATTGGGCTTTTCCCGCAACGCTACCGAGGAAGAGCGAAGGATCATGGATACCTGGTTCGACGATTTGGATTACGATATCGAACGGGTCCTGGAAGCCTGCCGCAAGACCAGCGGCATTTCCAATCCCAACATCAATTACATCAACAGCGTGCTCACGGCTTGGAAACGGGAAGAAAAAGGCGAAGTCGGCAGCGGCGATTCCGAAAGCCTCTATAAGCGCGTGATGGATCTGTACGAAAAAGAGCGGACAAACAACGAGATCAGAACGCGGGAAAATCTGGAACAGGTCTTTCAGAAGGCGCCCAGGGTGCGGGACATCCTCCGGGAAATGCGGGAAGCCAGCTACCGAATGTCCAAGGCGATGCTTATGGGTGTCAACGGGCAGGACGCCGTCCGTCGGGAGCAGGAAACCATCGACGGACTCCTCCTGGAAAAGGAGAGTCTGTTGCAAGAAAACGGATTTCCTTCGGATATCACCGAGACTGTGTTTACTTGTAAAGAGTGCAAGGACTCCGGTTTGCTGGAAAACGGCGAGCGCTGCCCCTGCTTTAAAGAAAAAGCCGAACGCTTGCTGTCGGAGGCATCGTAGCATCGAAAGAGCAAACTGAGGATGACGGAGGCTTGTGGATGGATCGGGATTCCGGAAACAACAACAGTAAAGATAAAAATCTGAACGAAACGATTCAGTCGGCCGAAGCCAGGATGGAGCTGGAGAGGCTCCTGAAAAAGAGTATCGAAAAAATCAGCGCTCAGGACGTGCAAACCGACCTGGATGCGCTTTTGCAGCGCCGTAAAGAAGAGCGTGAAAAGGAACGGGAGAATTATTATAAGACCCGGGAAGAGCGGAAGCGCAGCACTCAGAAGCGCAAGGAGAAAATGGCCGCGGCGGAAGCGGCCGCCAAAATAAAGAAAGAGGAAAAAGAAAAGAAAAAGGCGCAGCTTCAGGAAAAGCGGAAAGCCAGGAAGTCTGCGAAAAAGAATCTGGACGAACGACGCCAGGCCAGAGATCTGGCGGCCCGCACCCGAAGCGAGGAAGAAAACAAGAATGTACGCCGGGAAAAGCCTCAGCCGCACCGTGCGGAAGGGGATCCGTCCGTCGTCGGAGAGGCCGCCGGAACAGCGGTCAAAAAGCTGGGACAGGCCTTTGCCGGCCTGGAAGCCTTTGTCAAAGAAGAAACCGGTCTGCGCAAGAGAACATCCGTTCCGACGCCGGGCGACAAACCCGAGAAGCCGGCGAAAAAGAAGAGTCGTTTAGCGCTGTTTGCCGAAAAAGAAAAAGGACCCCAGGAAGAGCCCGTCAAAAGAAGAGAAGGAATGTTTCGCCGGAGCGGCCGTTTTTGGAGAACCATTCGAAAACGCCGGGACAGGATGAAGGGGCGGGAGTATTACACCGCAGAGAAGAAGCGAGCGGTATATCGTGCGATTTTCAACGATTGCTTTGCGCCGCTTTCTGATGCCTGGGACGATTTTCTGGAGACCAGCTGGTACTTTCTGACCAGGACGGGACGGGATGCCTGGGCGATTTGCCTGTTCATCAGCGATATGACCGTCAAGGCGGCGTTCTATCTCTGGAGCGGGATCCTGACGGTCTGGGATCTGGTCTGGGACGTCCGGTATTGGATCGAAGCCAACAAGACCGTATTTTTAAAGAAATTTGTGTTGCTGGTGTTTTCGGCAGCGGCGATCGCAATATTTTTCGGAAGTATCACGGCTTACGAATACAGCTATTACGGTAAAGTTCTGGGCATTGCCAAAAGCGAATATGAGGTGTACAAGACGATTGAAGTGCTGGGGGACAAGCTGTCGGAAGCCTCCGGCGCCAATGTGTCCTTGAACGTGGAGCGCGATATCGAATTTCGCCGGATCATGGGTTTCAATTTGGACATCGATACGGATGAAGACATTCTCAACACGCTGACTTACATGAAGGATCTTCAGGTTCGGGCCTACGGCGTGTTCATCGATGACAACATGGTCGTGGTTCTGGAAAACGAATCTGCCGCTTCAGAGCTTCTCAAAAATATCCAGAACGCTTACGCCGGCGACCGGCAGGGCGTGATTTACGACTCGATTTCTTTCGGAGAAAAGATCACGGTCCAGGAAGTGGGCGTACAGCTGGGTGAGATCTGGAACCAAAAGGACGCCCAGCATTACTTGATGACCGGCTCCAAGGTGGAGCGAAAGCACGTGGTCGCCCAGGGTGAAACTTTCGGTCAGATCGCCAAGAAATACGGTCTCACCAGCGAAGAACTTGCAGCCTCCAACCCGGGAATCAACCGGGATAAGATCTATATCGGACAACAGCTGTCCCTGACCCACGGAGCACCGCTGGTAACGGTCCACAGCACAGAGACAGCGACGTACTATGAGCGGATCGATTACGGCACGCAATACATTGATAATGCATCGATCTATCAGGGTGAAACTGAAGTCAAATCCAGAGGCGTATATGGTCAGAATCAGATTGTGGCTCAAGTGATCCGGTCCAACGGCGTTGAAATCAGCCGGAAGATCCTGACCGCCGACAAGTTGTCGGATCCGGTGGACGAGGTGCTCTATCGAGGGACGAAGCCTATTCCGCCCAAGGAAGGCACGGGAACCTTTGCCTATCCGATTCGGACGTATACCATTACATCTCGCTTCGGCACGCGCTGGGGTCGGATGCACACCGGTGTGGACTTCGGTTCCTCCACCGGAACAAAAATCTATGCTTCCGACGGCGGAACCGTCACGTTCTCCGGATGGAAGGGCAGTTATGGATATGTGATCATCATCAATCACGGATCCTTGTACGAAACCTACTATGCGCATTGCAGCAAACTGTTGGTGAGCGCCGGTGAAAAAGTGTATCAGGGACAGAACATCGCTTTGGTGGGAAGCACCGGAAACAGCACCGGACCTCATCTGCATTTTGAGATCCGATACCACGACAAGCCTAAAAACCCGCTGGACTATTTATAATGCATATGTGAAAAGCAGATATGGAGAGTCCCATGCTGAAATCAGTCGACAAAAAGAATCTTTTCAAAAGACTGGTGGAGGATGACTATCGCTATTATGTGCAAATGCAGTACATTCTTGTATTGGTCATCCTCACATCGGCAGTGATGTCGATCATGAATTATTTCACAGATCAACGGGAGATGATGATGGTCACATTCGTGTTTTTTGTGATCTGTCTGCTGGATTTGTGGATCATCCGAAGAGCAAAGCGAGCCAGTGCTTTTGCTTTTTTCATGATTGAGACATCCATACTGGCATTGTTTACGTATTTCCTTATTTCGGGGGGCGCCGAGGGCTTCAGCGTCATCTGGATCTGCCTGCTTCCGGCCTGCGGCATGCTGTTTTCCGGATTAAAGCGCGGCGTCATCCTCTGCGCGATCATGTTTGGCATCACGGTTTTTCTGTTATGGACGTCTGGGGGGCAGGCGCTGCTCCGGTACGAATATTCACCTCACTTTCATATGCGCTTTCCTTTCCTTTATTTGTTTTTCTTTGCGATCGGTTACATCTTTGAAAAGATCAGAGCAGAAACCAACTATGAGCTCCACACGCTGCGGGCGAAATATGAACGGATCTCCGTAACAGACACACTTACCCGGGTCCACAACAGATACTGGTTTAACGAACAGCGAACGAAAATGATCTCAGAAGAAATGCAGGCAGAGCCGAGTGCGGCAATCCTGGTGGATATCGATCACTTCAAGAGGATTAACGACGTCTACGGGCACGCTTTCGGCGATGTCGTTCTGGCACAAGTCGCCCTTGCGATCGAAGCGTGCCTGCGAAAAAACGACTGGTTCTGCCGTTGGGGCGGCGAGGAGTTTCTTGCCTTTATCCCCGGCTGCAGTCGGGAAACGGCTGTTCATATCGGTGAACGGATGCGAAGCGCAGTCAACAACTTGCGGATCCTTCACGAAAGCGGAGAAGAAGTTACCGTAACGGTCAGTATCGGCATCGCATTTACGGAAGCCGGACAGGTGTGGAGCGACACGGAGCTGTTCAGCTATGTGGATCGGATGCTTTACGACGCTAAGAAATGCGGACGCAATTGCATTCGATCAGGAATGCTGAAATAAGGATCAAATGAAGCATCAATGCAGAACAGTCAGTTCTCCGTCCTTCAGATCTACTCGAAGGATGTCGCCCACCGACAGCTCGCTGGACAGAATGGCTCGGGCGATCAACGTTTCCACCCGGCTTTGAATAAACCGCTTCATGGGACGGGCTCCGTAGACCGGATCGTAGCTGCTTTCGATGATGTGCGCCTTCGCCGCTTCGGAGATCCGAAGTCCCAGCGACTGATCCTTCAGTCGCTTTTCCAAATGTGCCAGCAGCAGGTCCACGATCTGTCCGATGTCTTCCTTTGACAGCGGTTTGTAGAACACCACTTCGTCCAGGCGATTCAGGAATTCCGGCCGGAAGGTGGCCTGGAGCAGCTGCATCACCGAAGAGCGGGCTTCCGGTGTGATCTGACCGGTGGTTGACAAGCCTTCCAACAGGTACTGAGAGCCCAGGTTCGACGTCAGGATGATGATGGTGTTTTTGAAGTCCACGGTCCGGCCTTGAGAGTCGGTGATCCGCCCATCGTCCAGAATCTGCAGAAGGATGTTGAAGACATCGGGGTGCGCCTTTTCGACTTCGTCGAAAAGGATGACGGAGTAGGGCTTCCGGCGGACAGCTTCCGTGAGCTGCCCTCCTTCGTCATAGCCGACGTAGCCCGGCGGCGCGCCGATCAGTCTGGATACCGAAAATTTCTCCATGTATTCAGTCATGTCGATGCGGACGATGCTCCGCTCGTCATCGAATAGGGCTTCTGCCAGCGCCTTGGCCAGCTCGGTTTTACCCACACCGGTGGGTCCCAGGAACAGGAAGGAGCCGATGGGTCGGTTGGGGTCTGAAATGCCGGCCCGGGAGCGCAGGATTGCCCGAGACACGCTTTGGACAGCTTCGTCTTGCCCCACCACTCGGCGGTGGAGGATCGTATCCAGCCTCAGGATTTTTTCCCGCTCTCCTTCCATTAGCTTGGAGACGGGCACACCGGTCCAGCGCGCTACGATCCGGGCGATCTCTTCCTCGGTGACCGTATCTCTTACCAATGTGTTGCCGGTTTTTCGCTCTTCGATGGACTTCTGTGCATCCGCAAGCTTCTTCTCCAGTTCGGGGAGCGTGGAATAGCGGAGCTTGGAAGCGGTTTCATATTCGTAGTTTCTCTGGGCGTCTTCGATTTCTGCGTTCGCCCGCTCGATATCCGCTTTGATTTCTTTGATCTCATCCACGCTGGATTTCTCCACATCCCACTTGGATTTCATTTCGTTGAATTGGTCATTCAGCTCAGAAAGCTCCTCGGAGATTTTTTCCTTTCGTTCCTTCGACAAGCTGTCCTGTTCTTTTTTAAGGGCCATTTCTTCGATTTCCAGCTGCATGATCTTGCGGCGCAGCGCGTCCAGTTCTGTGGGCATGGAGTCGATCTCCGTGCGGATCGATGCGCAAGCCTCGTCCACCAGATCGATGGCCTTGTCCGGGAGAAAACGATCTGTGATGTAGCGGTTGGACAGCGTTGCCGCCGCCACCAGCGCGCCGTCCTGGATGGAAACACCATGGAAGATCTCATAGCGCTCTTTCAATCCTCGCAGGATGGAAACGGTATCCTCCACTGTGGGCTCCAGGACCATGACCGGTTGAAACCGCCTTTCCAGCGCCGCGTCCGACTCGATGTATTTTCGGTATTCGTCCAGCGTGGTGGCGCCGATGCAGTGCAGCTCGCCTCTGGCCAGCATGGGCTTCAGCAGGTTGCCCGCATCCATGGCGCCGTCGGTCTTGCCGGCGCCTACGATATTGTGAAGCTCGTCGATAAAGAGCAAAACACGTCCCTGGCTGTTCTTCACTTCGTTTAATACAGCTTTTAACCGCTCTTCGAATTCGCCTCTGAATTTGGCGCCGGCAATCAACGCACCCATGTCCAGAGCAAATATCGTTTTATTCTTGAGCCCTTCGGGAACGTCCCCTCGAAGGATTCGCTGAGCCAGTCCTTCGGCGATAGCGGTTTTTCCTACGCCCGGTTCGCCGATCAGGACGGGATTGTTCTTTGTTTTTCTGGACAGGATGCGGATCACGTTGCGAATCTCATCGTCCCTGCCGATCACGGGATCCAGCTTTTGCTCCCGGGCCTGGGTCACCAGGTCGAAACCGTACTTGTTTAAAGCGTCATAGGTTTCTTCCGGGTTGTCTCCCGTCACGCGTCCGCTTTTCACCGTGGCCAGCGCTTTCAGGAAAGTATCTTTGCGGATGCCGAAGTCCTTGAACAGCGAAGAGAGCGTAGCCGTCGGCTTTTCCAGAATCGAGAGAAAAATATGCTCCACGGAAACATATTCGTCGCCCATGGCGGCAGCGGTTTTTTCCGCAGCGATGAGCAGGCGGTCGCTCTCCGGCGAGATGTAGATCTTGTCCGGCTCCCGACCGCTGCCCGTCACCCGGGGGATGTTATCCAGTTTATGGTTCAGAATGCCTAAAAAAGCGTTAGTATCGACGCCCATTTTCTCGAACAACGAGCCGATCAGCCCGCCGTCCTGGTCCAGCAAGGCGTACAACAAGTGTTCGGGCACGACCTGCAGATTCTGATTTTCCAGGGCAATATTCTGAGCGTTGTTCAGCGCTTCCAGGGATTTTTGAGTACATTTTTGTGTGTTCAATCCGATCTCCTCCTCTTTGTGTCAGCCTAGATCAGGCCGGTGCCCTTGTTCAGATAAGCCAGATATCTCTGCTCCAGTTCCGCAGGCGTATAGGTACCGCACAGGTACCCTTTCATCAATTCGTCAAACATTGTTACATAGGCCGAAATGGCCGTTCCAAGCTCCTCGTTGGTGTAGTCGCGATCCCGGGACACAGCAATGGTGCGCACCAGACGCGTATCATACAATTCGTAACGGATGGCGCCCGGCGCATAGTGCTGGGCGATATAAGCGTCTTCCAATCGTTTCCACAGCCGGAAAAAGGCGGTGATGTCCGAAAGCAACGCCGCCGATTGCGTGCGAAAGTTCACGTTCAGCTCTCCGATGGCGCCGTTGGGAACCCGATACAGCTGCACCAGATATTTGATCGTCGGCCGGTACTTGTATTCCAGGCTGCTCTTCATAGACATGGTCAGCTGATTGGGCGCTACAAACGGGATCAGCTCGCCGGTCTCCGATAAAAGTTTTTCTATGCTTCGGAAGATGTTGTCGATCCGTTTTTCCGGTGTCATCAGCGAGACGTATTCTGCCAGGATCTGATTGACCAAATTGGATCGATTCGTGTTTTCCCGAAGGGCGATCTTGTCGATTTCCGCCACGACGCTGTCCATCAGCATCAGGCTGTACAAGTTTTTTTCCATAAATATCCTCCAGTTCCCCCTTTTTATTCATCATATCAAAATCATTAAACTTGTCAAGCAATTTATATAAATTAACAAACAAAGTATGTCTGCGGCATAGTATGGATAAAGGTGCGGGCCAAAGAGCAGGTCGGGATATTTTAATAGACAGGGTCGGTCCGTGTGTTATAGAATGAAAAAAACGACGGGAAGGATACACATGGATGTACTGTTGACCTCAGTGGCAGCCTGGCTGGTTGCGCAGCTGATCAAACTGTTTTACTACCGGAGAGAAAACGGATGGTTCAATTTAGCCGTCATGACCGCTTCCGGCGGCATGCCCAGTTCTCATGCGGCGCTGGTGACGGCGGCCACGGTGCGTGTCGCGCTGGCAGAAGGGGTCCTTTCTCCCCTCTTCGGTGTAAGCGCGGTCTTTGCCCTGGTGGTGATGTACGATGCGACCGGTGTGCGTCATTCGGTGGGAGAGCAAGCCAAAACGCTCAACAGGATCCAGGAAGAGCTGAAGGCCTTGATCGCCTTGGATACAGACATGATCAAGGAAGTGCTCGGCCATACGGGCTTTCAGGTTTTGATCGGGTTTCTGATCGGACTGATGACCGGGATCCTTTCCATATGGATCCCGTTGCCATAATGCAAAAAGGGGCCGCAGATCGGCCCGGGGGGAGCGGATATGAACATTGCGGAAAAATTTGAGAAGCTGGGTGTAGACAATGCGCCCGGCCAGGAAGTGCATCGCAAGGACGAAGATTTGCCGACCAAGGGAGAACCGCTGCCCGGCGCGCCGGTAGATTTTTCTCATGGAGATGTGGATGCGCATCCGCCGATTCCCGGAGCCCTGCAGACCTTTGTCCACGGGTTTTACGAAGGCGGAAAACAAGCGTACACGGAGTATCGCGGAAAGGGTTCGATCCGCAAGACGCTGGCCGAAAAGCTGTCTGCGCTTACGGGCAGCTCCATCGATCCCGAGAAGGAAATGATCCTGACTCCCGGCACGCAGGGCGCTTTGTTTCTGGCCATGGGCGCGAATATCGCGCGGGGCGACAAGGTGGCTTTTGTGGAACCGGACTATTTTGCCAATCGAAAGATGGTGGAATTTTTCGAGGGAGAAAAACTTCCGGTATATATGCATTGGACCAAGAGAGAACACGGAAGCGGCTTGGATCTGGCGGAGCTGGAAAAAGCCTTCCAGGATGGTGCTCGTCTTTTCCTTTTCTCCAATCCCAACAATCCCACCGGGGCAGTTTGTTCCGGGGAAGAAATGGAAAAGATCGCAGCTCTCAGCCGGACGTACGGTGTAACGGTCATCGCCGATGAACTGTACGCCCGTCAGATGTATGACGGAGCGGCCTTCGTTCATTTTTCCGGCCTATCCAACAAGCCGGAAAATCTGCTGACGATCATAGGCCCTTCCAAGACAGAATCCATGAGCGGCTTCCGTCTTGGCGTGGCCTTCGGAACGCCGGCTATGATCCGGCGCATGGAAAAGCTCCAGGCCATTATGACCTTGCGCTGCAGTGGCTATAACCAGGCAGTCTTCGCCGACTGGCTCAGCGAACCCGAAGGCTGGCTGGCCACCCGTGTCGCCGCCCATCAGGCTATCCGGGACGGCTTGTTGGAGATCTTCCACCAGGGCGGTATGGAGGCGGCATCGCCCCGAGGCGGAAGCTATCTCTTCGTGCGTTTGCCGAAGCTGGAGGTGGACCCGGAACAGTTCGTAGCGCTTCTTCGCGTTCAGGCCAATGTCATCGTGACGCCCGGCACGGAATTCGGGCCGCAGTTCACCGATTGGTTCCGCATCAATTTTTCTCAGGACCACGACAAGGCCATGGACGCTGCTGCGCGCATCGTTCGCCTCAAGGATCGTTATCGCAAGGAAAAGTGAAGTCATTTCTCAAACAGTTAATAAAGGAGGAAAAGAAGTGAATAATATATTGGCGATCAAAGTAGACGGGCGAACTTCAAACGCTGTCCAAGTCCAGGAGATCCTCACAAAATTCGGTTGCAACATCAAAGCCAGAGTAGGCTTTCACGAAGCCGGCGCGGATCACTGTGCCATGGACGGGATCATCATCCTGCAACTTTTCGGAGACGATGATATTGCAGAGGGAATGCGCAAAGAGCTGGACAAACTCGACGGCGTGTCTCCCAGAATGATAGAGTTTTAAGGCTGCCGATGATCGATTTGATCCTGCTGACAGGCTTTCTGGGCGCCGGAAAAACCACCCTGCTTCAATCGCTGCTGTCAGAATTTCAAAACGAAAAAATCGGCGTCATCGTCAATGAGTTTGGCGAAGCCGGCATCGACGGAACTCTTATTGAGCAAAACGGGATCCGGATACACGAGTTGAACAACGGATCGATTTTCTGCGCCTGCATCAAAGAGAATTTTTTGAGCAGCCTTATTGCGTTGTCGGCCAGGGACATCCGGCTTCTTTTTATTGAGGCCTCCGGTCTGGCAGATCCTGCGAACATGGCGCAGATTCTCCGGACCGTTCATGCCAAAACAGAGGTCCCATACGATTACAAGGGATCGATCTGCATTGTGGACGCAGAGACCTTTTCGGATTATTACAGCCTGCTCCCGGCGCTTCATCAGCAGGTGGCCTGCAGCGGAGCGATTCTGGTAAACAAAGCCGACCTTGTGGGGGCTGGGGCGCTGGCGGATGTGATTGCGTCGCTGCGTGCCATCAATCCTTCGGCAGCCATCGAGGTGACGACGTATTGCCGTACGGACATCCGCAAGCTGATCGACGCGCTGAACGCGCCCGAGCTGCAGGACGCAGAGAGCTCCAATACACCGGAAAGCCGCCCAAAAACCGTCGTCCTTTCCTCGGAAGATGTACTGCCACTGGAACCCCTGAGGCGCTTTCTTGATCAAATAAAGGCAGATACATACCGCGTCAAAGGCTTTGCGGAGACAAACAAAGGCATTGTCTATATCAGCGGACTGAAAAATCATTTGGAGATCCTGCCCTGGGACGGCGCGTTTCCGGGCACGAAAATCGTCATCATTTCCGCTGTGGGCATTCAAATGGTCAGCCGCATCGCAAAAGGGCTCAGCGGCGAACTGAAAGAAAAAGTCAAGGTAAGCCTGTGACAGGGCATCGTATCACATTATAACGGAGGTATTTATGGGAAGAGATTTGGTATTGCAGGCACTGCGTCACGAACAGACAGACCGAGTGCCCTGGGTCCCTTTTGCAGGCGTTCATGCCGGAAAGCTGAAAGGATATACGGGAGAAGAGATCCTTAAGGATCCGGACAAACTTTTGGAATCGCTGTTGGAAGTAAACAAGTTGTATATGCCCGACGGCATGCCGGTGATGTTTGATCTGCAGATCGAGGCAGAGATCCTGGGCTGCGACCTGCTGTGGTCGAAAGACAACCCGCCTTCCGTAAAATCCCATCCTCTGGCGGCCGAGAAAACGATTCCCTGCAGATGCAAGATCCCAACAAAAGAATCGGGACGGATCCCCATGATCCTGGATGTGATGCGGCGGCTCAAAGGTGAAATCGGCGAAAAGACGGCACTGTACGGACTGGTTTGCGGACCCTTTACCCTGGCGTCTCACTTGAGGGGAACCAACATTTTCATGGATATGATCAAGGATCCTGCCTATGTCAAGGAACTGGTCGATTATTGCGCGGAAATATGCATCCAGATGTCCGACTTTTATATCGAGGCGGGCATGGACGTGATCGCAGTGGTGGATCCTTTGGTCAGTCAGATTTCGCCCAAGCACATCGAAGCAATGCTGTCGGAAGGCTTTACCGCTGCTTTTGATTTTATCCGAAGCAGAGGAGCCCTTTCCTGCTTCTTTGTCTGCGGGAACGCTTCCAAGCAAATCGACGTGATGTGCAAGATGAATCCGGACGGAATCTCAGTGGATGAAAATGTGGATCTGAAAGCCGCCAAAGAGATCACCGATCAATACAATATCACCATCGGCGGAAACATTCCCCTCACGACGACCATGCTGTGGGGGACCCAGCAGGACAACATGAAAGCGGTGATCGACATTATGGATTCCCTGGATCACCACAACCTGATCATCAGCCCCGGCTGCGACATGCCCTACAGCACACCGCTGGAAAACACCGTGGCCGTAGCTCAGGCGGTCAAAAATCCCGACGACGCCAGAAAGATGATCGAAAACTATACGGCGGTCGTGGACGATATCGAAGTGGAACTCCCCGACTATAAAAACCTGGATAAAGTGCTGATCGAACTCTTTACGCTGGATCCCGAACAGTGCGCAGCCTGCACCTATATGGTGAACAGTGTGGTGGATATCTATGACGAAATCAAAGATATCGCAGATTATAAAGTGTATAAGTATTTTATTCGGGAAGACATCGCCAGAACCCGCAAGATGGGTTTGGAAAACCTGCCGACGATGTGCATCAACGGCGAGCAGAAATGGGTTTCGATCATTCCATCGAAAGAGGAGCTGATCGGAGAAGTGAGAAAGTACTACGAAGCAAAATAGTGTCCGCAAAAACAAGAGAAACGGCCGCGCCTTGAAGGGGCGGCCGTTTGTGATTTCGGAAAGACGGATCCGGTGCTAGGCTTCGCCGAAGTCGTCAAAGACGATCAATTTTTTGCCGCCGGGCGCGCTGTCGAAGGCTTCCTGCCAGCGTTCCACGGGAACGATCATGCTGACGGCTTTTTCCGGGTGGATGCCTGCCTTTTCGAACAGGTCCATGGCCAGCGCCCAGGAGCTGGGCTTCTGACTCCTGGAGCCCATGTAGCGGATCTCCTTGTGGAGCAGGTATTCCATGGAAATGGGATTCATGTCTTCGCGGTACATGCCCATCTGAATCACCTGGCCTTTTTTGTGGACGATCTCGAAGGCTTTGTGGAGAGCCGGGATCGCGCCGGAGCATTCAAAGGCGTGGTCCACGCCGCCGTCGGTGATGGAAAGGACCAGCGCCGCCAAATCCTCTTTTTGCTGATCCACGGTATACTGGACACCCATGTCCTTTGCCACGGCAAAGCGCTCCTCGTCGATGGTCAGTCCGGCCAGGATCACCGTGGCGCCGGCAGACACAGCGACCAAGGCGACCATCAGACCGATGGCGCCGGCGCCGAAGACGCAGACCGTATCTCCGGGCTGCACTTGGGCGACTTCCATTACGGCATGAGTGCCGCAGGCCAGGGGTTCGGAAATGGCGCCCGCCTTGAGGCTTACGTTGTCGGGTAGTTTCCAGACACGATCCTCGGCCATGGTCATATATTCTTCGAAAGCGCCGTCCTTGTTGGTCCCGATGCCGATGCGGGTGCCACAGAGATTGTAGTCCTTGCTCTTGCAATAGCGGCATTCCTCGCAGGCTTTATATGTGGATTCGCAGGTGACCCGGTCGCCTGCCTTGAGTTTCGTTACGCCTTCGCCCACTTCTGTGACGACGCCGGACAGCTCGTGCCCCAGCACTACCGGAAAGCGAGTCTTGGAGTACTCGCCCTTGTATGCGTGGAGGTCTGTTCCGCAGAGTCCTGCGTAAGCCACCTTGATCGTTACATCTCCCGGTCCCGGCGCAGGGACCGGAACGTCCCGGATTTCCATGCAGCCCGGCGCAGTCAGTTTCAGTGCTTTCATATGGTTGTTCTCCTTTGATGAACAAAATTTCACAATATTTGCTAAATGTTCAACCCAATTCTAAAAGAAACCCTTCATTTTGTCAAACTTTTTCGCAAAAGCTTTTGACAAAAGAGAAGAGATATGCCATAATCCAATTGTAACATACGTTCTTATGATGAACATCTGTTCATCCACACATAGAACCTAAGGGGGGCTTATCCATGGTTAAGAAAACCTACACGAACGAAGAAATCAAGCAAGTCGCCGACAAGGTGAGAAAGCAAGTCCTGAAATTCGCCATCGAACGCGGCGGATGTTATCTGGGACAGGCCTGTTCTTCTGCGGACACGCTGGCCACGCTTTATCTTGCGGTCATGAATCTGGGTGAAAGCGAGGGCAATCCCGACGGGATCCGCTTCCCCGGAGTACCCAGCGCAGAGAATATGACCTATCCCAGAGGGGCGCTCTACAACGGTCCGACCACAGCGGGCTACGACCGGTTTTTCCTCTCCCCCGCCCATTATGCCGGTGTTCTCTATTGCACACTGGCAGCCTGCGGCAGAATGAACTGGGAAGCTGTGGAGCATTTTAATGAGGACGGCTGGGTCTTCGAAATGATCGGGGCGGAACATTCTCCCGGATTTGAAACCAACGCCGGTTCCCTGGCCCAGACCATCAGCGTGGCTTGCGGAACAGCCCATGCCCGGAAGCTCAAGGGCGAAGACGGTATCGTTTATTGCTACATGTCTGACGGAGAACTTCAGGAAGGCCAGACCTGGGAAGCGATCCAGGTCGCCGCGCAGTACAAGCTGGGCAATTTCGTTCTGGTTTGCGACGCCAACGGACACCAGATCGAAGGATTTACCCAGGACATTATGGGCATTGAACCCCTCAAAACCCGCTTCGAGTCTTTCGGGGCCGTGGCGGTGGAAGTAGACGGCCACGACATCCAGGCGATTCGGGACGCTGCAAAGACCGCGCATCCTGACAAGCCCCTGGTGATCGTCTGCAGAACCTCTCCTTCCTGCGGAATGCCGTTCTTGGAAAAGAGAGAACCTAACCTGCACTTTATCGGATTCAAGACACCCGAAGAGATCCGGGAAGCCGAAGCATTCATGGAATCGATGTAGGGTCAGAGGAAAGAGAGGAATCTATCATGAAAATGGAATTAAACGTACACTCCGGCAGTATGATACGCTGGGCAAAGGAACACCCCGAAGCGGTGGTGCTTTCCGCCGACCTGGGGAGCTCTTGCGAAGTCAAGGAATTCAGAAGCGTACTGCCAGATCAATATTTCTCCATGGGTCTCACGGAACAAAACATGGTGGGTTGGGCCGCAGGCCTGGCCAGAGAAGGCTTCCTGCCGTATTTGCACTCCTTTGGCGTATTTCTGTATCGCCGGGTGCTGGACCAGTTGGAAATGTCCGTGGCTTACAGCAATCTGCCCGTCACCTTTGTGGGCTTTCTTCCCGGCATCATGACCCCCGGCGGCGTGTCCCACCAAATGATCAACGACGTAGGCGTGCTACGGGCCGTACCCAATATGCGCATCTACTCCATGGGGGACGCTACCGATATCGAGGGCATTCTGAAAATGGCTCACGAAGCCGGCGGCCCCACATTTATTCGTATGCTTCGCAAAGAAGTTCCACGGCTTTTCCCCGCCGATGAGATCATTCGCTTCAATCACGCAAGAGTCTGTTCCGAAGGCACCGATGTGGCCATCTTCTCGGAAAGCATCTGCACCGAAGAGGCCCTTAAAGCAATCAAGGTTTTGGAAAAGAAGGGCGTTTCCGTTCAGCATCTCCACGTATCGACATTGAAACCTTTTACGGATCCTCAGGTCGTGGAAGCGCTCAAAAAAGTTCGCTATGGCGCTATTTCCTACGAAAACCATACCGTCATGGGCGGCCTTGGAACCAACGTGGCCGAAGTGATCGCCGAACACGGACTGGGCACCAAACTCCTGAAACTGGGTCTGCAGGATCAGTATGCCCAGGGCGCCTCTAAAATGTACCTGATCAAGCAGTATAAGATGGACGCTTACTCCCTGGTCGGCGCCGTGGAAAAACTGATTGGCAAAGACTTGGGTATCGAAGAGGGCGAGCTGGAAGAAGTCCGTTTCGAAGACTACACATTTGTATAGATTTGTATAGAAAGGAAATCCGCTATGTTTGAAGCAACAAAAAGAGAGATCATCAAAGCCGGCATGAATCTGGATCGTTACGGACTGATCGCCTTGTCCGGCGGCAATGTGTCCGTCCGCATGGAAAGCGGCGAGATCCTTGTGACCCCTTCGGGGATGATCTACGAAGACCTGACCGAGGATGATATTTTAGTAATGGATCTGGAAGGGAAGATCATCGAAGGCACTCGCAAACCTTCCTCGGATACAGAAGCCATCCTGTATATTTTCCAAAAGCGTCCCGATGTGACTTCTGTCATCCACACCCATCAACCCTATGCCACGGCCGTGGGCCTGATTCAGGATGAATTCGAAGTGAACCTGACTACCCTGGCCAACGCCACGGCCGGCCCGGTCCCCGTGACACCCTACAGCTCTGCAGGCAGCATCGATATGGGCATCGACACTGTTAAGTATATCGGCGACGGCCTGGCTGTGATCCTGGCCCATCACGGTGTCATGACCATCGGCAAGAACCTGAAACAGGCACTGTACGCCGCCGTCTACTTGGAAGAAGCCGCGAAATGCTACCTGGCAGCCCGGGCTTGCGGCGAAACGAAAAAAATGACGCCGGAGCAGATCGAGCAATCCATCGAAGTGTTTAAATATTACGGACAGGGAACACCCACCATACCCAAGGATCTCGTCAAGAGAAAATAGGAGCGCGTATGAGCCAGAAAGAGGAATTCCTGGTCCAGGTCGCCGAGCTTTATTATCAGCAGGATCTGAATCAGCAGGAGATCGCCAAGATATTCAATATATCCCGGCCCACAGTATCCAGATTGCTGGAGGAGGCTCGGAAGCGCAAGATCGTGGAAATCATCATCCACAGTCCTATCGCAAAGAATTACGAGCTGTCCGAAGCGGTCCGGGAAGCCTACGGGCTCAAGAACTGCATTGTGATCGACAGCCGCGCAGGATACCAGGAAACCCTGAAGTGCTGTTCTACCGCTGCGGCGAATTTCCTGCACAGCGTGCTGGAGAGCAACCTGGTGCTGGCCGTATCCTGGGGTAGCGCGATCACCTATTTGGCCCAAGTGCTGGAGCCCAGGGTCTACAATAACGTCCATGTGGTGCAGATGGTCGGATGTCTGGCTGCGGGGAATCCCCAGCAGGACGGCATCGAGATCTCCATGAAAATCGCTCAGAAGCTGGGCGCAGGATATTCCAATATCTTCGCGCCGGTATTTGTAAACAGCGAGCTCATGGCCGCTCATTTTCTGGAGGAACCCAGGATTGTCTCCACCATGGAGAAGATCAACATTGCCGACATCGCAGTCATGGGCATCGGTTCTGTCGGAGATCGGAACTCCATCCTGTCCACCACGGAAAGCGTACTGCCTCACGAATGGAAAGTGTTGAAAGAAAAAGGGGCCCAGGGTCACTTGCTGGCCAGGATGTTCGACGCAGACGGCAAGGAAATCCCGATCCCCGGCAAAAATGCGGTATCGCCGCCGCTGGACACACTCAAGAAGATCCGGTGGACCATCGGTATTGCCGTTTCGGCGCGAAAAGCCTTGGCGGTCAAGGCCGCCGTCCGAGCGGGCTACATCAACTCGCTGGTCATCGACAGCGGACTGGCTGACGCGCTTCTCAAAAACAACTGAAAACACATCCTGCAGCCACTCCGGAAGAGCACTTTTCCGGAGTGTTTTTTTATGCTATACTTAATCGTTAAGGAGGAGCGTATGGACACGGATATTATCGCGAAAAGAGTTTTGATCATCGAGGACGAAACATCGATCTCCGATATCATCAAATTCAACCTCATCAAGGAAGGCTATCAGGTGGATACCGCTTATGACGGACAGGAGGGGCTCCGCAAAGCTCTGGAAAGCAATCCTGATCTGATCCTGCTGGATGTGATGCTTCCGCTCATGGATGGATTTCAGGTTTGCAAAAAAGTGCGGGAGACCAGCAATACTCCGATCTTGATGCTCACCGCCAAAGAAGAAGAGGTAGATAAAGTGCTGGGCCTGGAGCTTGGCGCCGACGACTATATCACCAAACCCTTCGGCATGCGGGAGCTGATTGCCCGGATCAAAGCCAATATCCGCCGAAGCGATTTTATGGAAGACAAACTGAACGCGCCGGCCGACGTCCAGACCTTCGGCAATCTGGAGATCGACATGAATCGATACGAAGTGCGCAAGAACGGCACAGCGCTGGATCTGACACTTCGGGAGTTTGAGCTGCTCAAGTACCTGGCCGAGCACGAAGACAAGGTCTTTTCCAGAGAACAGCTTCTCGAAGAGGTCTGGGGATACGAGTATTACGGAGATATCCGGACGGTGGATGTGACGGTCCGAAGGCTTCGGGAAAAGCTGGAAGACGATCCCGGCGAGCCCCGGTATATAATGACAAAAAGAGGAATCGGCTATCATTTCAGGAGACCGTAAAGGATGAATAAGGTCCGGCAGCACAGCAGCGTAAGATGGCGAATCGTACTGATCTATTTTTTGCTGGTCTTTATTGCCATGACCATTGTTTCAGTGTTTTTGCTGGATCAGATGAAAACGTACCAGATCAATGCGGTGCGTGAGAATCTCACCAAAACGATCCACGAGAGCAATCTTCTGACCTCGCTTGGGCGCTACGAAAACCTGGCCGACAATACGGTCGAAATCCAGGCCAATTTAGATGAAAACTGGAGCCGCAGCTTCGCCGAGGAGCTTTCGGTGATCTGCCGGGACTTTCTGGTCTGCGCCTCCACAAATCCTAATATCGTGGGACGGGACGCCCGGGATGTTTTCGATCCGGGGATCCTTCTCAATACGTTTGTGACGGGAGAGAACAGCGAGTCCGACTCCGTGATCTCCGGAAATATCCCGGTGAAAAACCTGAGTTATCCCATCGTTTCCGCGCAGAACAGCGGTGTGCTGGGCGTCGTATACGTCCGGGCGGACTTGTCCAGCATCAGCAGCTTTCTTTCTCAATCCAAGCTGATCTTCGTACAGGCCATGCTCCTGGCTCTGATCGTGACGGTTCTTCTTGGCTTTGTGATCGCACGGAGCATCACCGTGCCTATCAACGACGTCACACGCACGGTGCAGCGCATGTCCCAGGGGGATTTCAGCCAGAGGGTCCAGGTAAAATCCGACGATGAAATCGGCCAGCTGGCCCAGATGTTCAACCTGCTCAGGGAGAAGTTGGATTTTACGCTTTCTGAAATCTCCAACGAAAAAAACAAGCTGGAGACGATCCTCACCTATATGGCCGACGGACTGATCGCCATCGATCTGGAGGGGCGCATGCTCCACGCCAACCCGGCGGCGCGCAGCATCCTGCGCATCGGCGACGAGGAAGATCTTTCGGAGGTTTCTTACGACAGCTTTCTGGGGCATATTTCCCCGAGAATGACACTGGCGTACATCAAAGAAAATTGCAAAAATGAAGGCGGAGAAGATACCTTCGACTACGGCGCCACCACGCTGGCTGTGCGGTATGATCGCTTCAAGGACGACGACGGAAAAGATGTTGGCATTATCATCATCATGCAGGACATCACGGAACGTCAAAAGCTGGAAGATATGCAGACGGACTTCGTGGCCAACGTTTCCCACGAGCTCAAGACGCCTCTGACTACTATTAAAAGTTATACGGAGACACTGCTGGACGGCGCATTGGACGATCGCCCCACCGCAGTCAAATTTCTGAACATCGTGGATACGGAAGCGGACCGGATGAACCGGTTGGTCAAGGATCTGCTTCAGCTTTCCAGGCTGGATCACCGTCAGGAAAAATGGAATATCAAGGAGAGCAATCTTCTGGCGCTGCTCAATACCGTGGCGACCAAAGTGGAAATGACGGTCCGGCAGAAGCAGCAGGAGCTGAAGCTGGCCTACGACAATGCGAAGGAGATCCGAGTCTTGATCGACCGAGACCGGTTCGAGCAGGTGCTCATGAATGTGTTGTCCAACGCCATCAAATACACGGACCGGGGAGGCCGCATCGAGATAGACGCCTTCGTAAAAAACTCTCTGGCGCACATCGTAGTCCGGGATAACGGAATCGGGATCGCCGAAGGGGAGCTTTCCAGAATTTTTGAACGCTTTTACCGGGTGGACAAAGCCCGTTCCCGCGCCATGGGCGGTACCGGACTTGGCCTGGCCATTACAAAGCAAATCGTGGAAGAACATCACGGGACCATCGAAGCTGAGAGTCGGGAAGGGGAAGGCACGCAGATCACCATCAAGCTTCCTTTGGCCACACGCAGGGGAAAGCGCGACATCGAATGAGCCGTCGGGCGGCAGAGGCCATGAAAAATAACAGCAGAAGCGGCGCTGTGCAATACGACGAAGTCATCGACTTCGATCAGATCCGAAAAGAGCGCCGGGAAAAAAGAAAAGAAAAGCTGGAAAAGAAAAAGCCTGTGGAGAAGGATGCTCTTTCCCGCAGAAAAGCAGCGAAGCGGCGACGGTTTATGATCCTGTGCACCGCAGGCATTCTGTTTGTTGCCGCATTGGTGGTTTCCGCGGGCGTCAAAGTCTGGAACCTTCAGAAGGAAAAGCAGGAAACCCAGGCCGAGCTGGATGCGCTGACGCAAAAGCAGGCTGAATTGAAAAACGAGTTGTCCCAGCTGGACAACGAAGAATATATCGAGCAGGAAGCTCGGTCCGAGCTCCACATGATCTTTCCCGGAGAGATCATGTATGTGATCCCTATGGAATCCTTCGCGGAAATCGAAGAGGCCCTGCCCGAAGAAAGCGACGCCAAACCGGAATGAACGAGCAGGAAAGACCGGCAATCAAAGAAGTGATCGTCGTGGAGGGCCGGGATGACGAAGCCGCAGTCCTGCGGGCGGTGGAGGCCATGACCATCGCCACCCACGGCTACGGCATCCGTTCCCAGACATTGGCGCTGATCGAAAAGGCGTACCGGGAGCAGGGGATCATCCTGTTTACGGACCCCGACCACGCAGGGCGGGCGATCCGCCGGCGCCTCACCCGTCTTTTTCCCGGTGCGGGGCAAGCCTATCTGACGGCGGAGGAAGCGGAAAAAAACGGGGATATCGGCATTGAAAATGCCGATGCGGCATCGATCCGAAGAGCTTTGGATGCCGCCGGCGCCGGACAAAAAGCGATTTGCGCAGAGTATACGCCCGACGACCTCTGGCGGCTTGGACTTACCGGCGGTCCCCGGGCAAGAGAACGCCGGACCGCCCTGGGAAAAGCATTGGGCATCGGAGACGGAAACGCAGCGGCGTTTCTGAAAAAACTGAACGGATTCGGCATCACTAGGGAGGCGCTGCAGCAGGCATGGGAAGACTTCATACCGCCGGAGGGATCCGGGCAATAGGGAAAAAATATGATTTTCGTACCGCCAAGCGGTTGGGACAGAATTTTTTGACCGACCTGTCGGTGGTCGATCAGATCGTGGAAAGCTCCGAAGCCGGACCCCGGGATCTGGTGATCGAGATCGGGCCCGGTATGGGTGTGCTCACGGTTCAGGCCGCCCGTGCGGCGGGGAAGGTGGCGGCTATCGAAGTGGATGCCAAGCTCATTCCCATTCTGAGGGAAACATTGGCGCCTTACGCCAATGTGACGGTAATTCACGAAGATGTACTCAAGACCGATCTGCCCGCCCTCATCGAACGAGAGCGCATTTTGCCCGACGGGACATCTGCAGAGCAGGTTCGCATCCTGGGCAATTTGCCTTACTATATCACGACGCCCATCCTGATGAAGCTGTTGGAAGACCGTGTCGGCGTACAGTCCATCACCATCATGGTGCAAAAGGAAGTCGCCATGCGGATCGCAGCGCCGCCGGGCAGTCGGACCTACGGCGCCCTTTCTGTGGCCGTGCAGTATTTCTGTGAAATCGACTACGTGGTCACGGTGCCGAAGGAAGCTTTTTTCCCGGCACCCAAGGTGGACTCTGCCGTGATCCATCTGCGCCTTCGCACAAAACCGCCGGTGGAACTGCTGTCCGAAAAACTCTTTTTTGAATGTGTCAAGAAGGGCTTCGGGCAGCGGCGAAAAACCTTGCACAACGCGCTCACAGGCATCTGCGACCTGGACAAGGAAGCGACCGGAAAGCTTCTGGAGGTCTGCGGCATCGATCCGATCCGCCGGGCCGAGACCCTATCCCTGGAAGAATTTGCAGCATTGGCAAACCGCCTGGCACAGCCGGGCTTGCATATACGATAATTTTAAAGGAGGAACACAGTATGAAAACAGTAGCAACCAAAAACGCACCCGGCGCCATCGGCCCTTATTCCCAGGCGCAGATCGTCGGAAACATGGTATTTACTTCGGGCCAGTTGGGTCTGGACCCGGCCACCGGCGATTTCGTCGGCGCCGATGTGCAGGCACAGGCCAAGAAAGCTCTGGAAAACCTCAAGGCGATCTTGGAGGCAGCCGGAACCGGTATGGACAAGGTCTGCAAGACCACGGTTTTCCTGTCCGACATGGCCAATTTCGGCGCCGTCAACGAAATTTACGGCACATTCTTTAAAGAAGGCGCTTTCCCCGCGAGAAGCTGCGTGGAAGTCGCGGCGCTGCCCAA
>JAQUXD010000006.1 GCA_028692535.1 Eubacteriales bacterium
TCCGTGGTCTCCGTGGATTTGCTGGAAGTCGGCGGGATCAACTACATTGCCGAGATCATGAACAACATGGACCGGGGCACTGAAAAGTTTATCTTTGACGAACTGGGGCGAATCGATCCCAAGCTGTCCGATGAGATCCGCAAAAGAATGTTTGTATTTGAGGATATTACTGTTTTGGATCCCACTGCCATACAGAGATTCCTGCGGGATGTGGATACGAAGGACATGGCTGTCGCGCTCAAAGGTTCCAACAAGGAAGTCGCATCGATCATATTCGAGAATATGTCGCAGCGCATGAGCGAAACGGTCAAGAGCGAGATCGAGTATTTGCACAATGTCCGAGTTCGGGATGTGGAAGATGCGCAACAGCGTGTTGTGGCAGTGATCCGAAGACTCGAAGAAGAAGGCGAGATCGTCATTATGAAAAACGGGAAGGATGATATCATTGTCTAGCATTATGAAGGGGGGATCCTTCCTGGATCCCCATAAAAAATTGGAAGGCTTTGACAAAGCCGTCCTCCAAAACAGTGGCCATGATCCGTTTTTCGGTACGGATGAACTCAAGGAACGACGAGATTTCATCATTCGGCAGGCGATCAGAAAAGCGCAGTATATTGAAAGCGAAGCTGCCAAGCGAAGTGATGCGCTGATCGATAACGCTTTGAAAAAATGCCAGCATATCATGAAGGAAGCTGAAGCGGAAGGCTATGCGGACGGACATGCCAGCGGTCTTATCCATGGAGCGAAAGCGGCGGAGAGCGCCGCGCAATCCGGCTTGGCAGAAGTCAGGGAACTGATTGAAGCCATCAAGGGAGAGCAACGGGATGCGAGAGCCAGTCAGGAAAAAGATCTGCTTGAGATTGCCTTCCAGATCGCCCGAAAAATCATGAAGCAAGAAGCGCAAAGAGATGAAGATTTCATTTTGCGAATGCTGGAGGAAGTCGTTCAGGAAAATGAGGAGAGCGTAAAGATCTATTTGTCCGAGTACAACAAATCCTTGGACCTTCACATTGACCGGGCTGTCGCCGAACGGATACAGCGGCGTTTTAAAGGCGCAAAAGTGATACTGGTCCAAAGTGAAGATACCATCGTAGTGGAAACGGCCAACGCGCTCACAGATATGAGTATACAAGTCCAGCTCGGCCAGTTGAAAGAAGCTGTTGACCATGCGGAATAGCACAAGGAGCACCTTGAATGGAATCGGCTAAATACAGAAAAGTGATCAACGAAGCAAAATCTTACCGGTGTTTCGGGAAAATCGATAAAGTGATCGGCATGATGATCGAGTCCACCGGGCCCGAATGCAAGATCGGCGATCTGTGCAAGATCTATATCGGAAAGCAGAAGAAATTCATCAGCGCGGAAGTCGTTGGTTTTCGCCGAAGCAAAGTACTGTTGATGCCCTTTGAGGAATCGGAAGGCATCAGTGCCGGGGATTTGGTGGAAACCACCGGAGCCTCCCTTACTGTCGGAGTATCCGAAGCACTGGTCGGCAGAGTGATCAATGCCATCGGACAACCTCTGGATGGAAAAGGGCCCATCGAAAATTGCACACAATGGGAAGTGAGAAGTCTCGCATCCAATCCGTTGTCAAGACCCAGGATCCAGGAAGTGCTGAAGTTCGGAATCAAAGCGATCGACGGACTTCTGACCATTGGCAAGGGACAGCGTATGGGAATTTTTTCCGGAAGCGGCGTCGGTAAGAGCACGCTGATGGGAATGATTGCGAGAAATATCAAAGCGGATATCAATGTCATCGCGCTGGTGGGAGAAAGAGGCCGGGAGGTTCGTGAATTTCTGGAAAGAGATTTGGGGGAAGAAGGGCTGGCAAGATCTGTTCTGATCGTTTCCACTTCGGATCAGCCTTCCATGCAGAGGATGAAATGTGCGATGGTCGCAACGACCATTGCGGAGTATTTCAAAGATCAGGGGAAAGATGTGCTGCTGATGATGGATTCTCTGACGAGATTCGCCATGGCGCAAAGAGAGATCGGCCTGGCGACGGGAGAACCGCCGGTTGCCAGGGGGTATACTCCTTCCATATATTCGATGCTTCCCAAGCTGTTGGAAAGAACGGGCAATTTTGAACGGGGCTCCATCACGGGTATCTATACCGTCTTAGTGGAAGGTGATGATGTGAACGAACCCATTTCCGATACAGTAAGAGGAATCATTGACGGCCACATCGTACTGTCCAGGAAGATCGCCATGAGGAATCACTATCCGGCCATCGATGTGTTGGGGAGCGTCAGCCGATTGATGAACGACATTGTCGACAAGGAACAATTGGAAGCTGCCGGACAAATCCGGAATCTGATGTCGGTCTATGATGCCAATTACGATCTTGTGAATATCGGAGCCTACAAGAGCGGAACCAATCCGGCTTTGGACCGGGCAATCGATAAAATAGACGGCATTCACCGTTTCCTACAACAGGAAGTGGATGAAAAAGTAGAGTTTCAACAGTGCGTAGATCAGATGAAAGGGGTCGTATCATGAGAGATTTTGAATTTCATTTAGAAAAAATACTTGCATACAAAGACCAGAATCTTGACAGTGAGCTCATGAATCTCGGCGCGCTCTATAATTCCCTGCGCCAGGCAGAGGAAAAACTCAGCGATCTGCACGCAGAACAAGATGCATGCAGAACCAGATATGATGCAGCTATTCAGGAAAATGCGACGGTTGCCGCATGTACTGTCTGTTTGAACTATACGGACTATCTGACACTGCAAATCAAGGAGTGCAGAAAGGAGGTGAATCAGATTCGGGATCGGGTAAGCGAGCAGATCGACCTTGTGAAATCCTTAAAGGTCGAGACAAAATCCTTGGAAACCATCAAAGAATCCAGATATGAGGCGTACAAACACGAAACCTCTAAAAGAGAAGAACGGCAAATAGAAGAATATGTCGTTTCCGCCGCGGCGATCGCCAAAGGTTTCTGAGGATTCGACAAATGATTATGAAAGGAGGTGAAAAAATGATAACAGAGAACAATTTAACCCTATTATCGCCTTGCGGGCGGATCGGCAGTTCTGCAGACACATTGTGCGCGACGTCCGGTCTTGCGTTTCCCACAGACGGGCAAGGGTCTGTGTTTCAGCAGCTGATGGCGCTCATGGCCGGTTCCGGCCAGGAACAGACTTCGGTTTCGGAGCATGAAGTGTTTGAAACAAAAGGCGAAGACGCAGAAGTACTTTCGGAATTCACCGATGAATCGGCGTTCCGCTCCCTTTCCGGCCTTGGGATCTTTGGACCAAATCTATCCATGAATCCGGTTGTAAAGTCTCGGGAAAGCAGTTCGCAAAGCTGTGGCGGGACTTCGTTGCAGGTCGAAGGGGTATTGGTTGAGACTCCGAAGCCAAAAGGAGAACAAGTCACTGTGAACGTAGAAGGAATGCACGAGTCGATAGCTTTTCCCGTTACACTTCAGGAGCCTGTAGACGGACGGATCCCAATCTCAAAGACTTTCGGAAATGAAAATGATACGGAAGTTAAATCCGCTGTCACTGCAGGAGCTTCGGAAGAAAGTACGGCTAAGGTGTCTGAAATCCAACCGGATGTCGGCAAGGCCGTCCCGGTAAACAAAATTTCTGCGAAGGAAACCCCGCTGCAAAGCGAACCTTGGGATCCTGAGGCCAGACCGGACAGAAGCCGGGGAAACACAATCGAACGTACAGTCTTCGTTATGGAGGATTCCGGGGAAAGCCGTCCGGTTCCCGAGGAGGATTTCAGGGAACGCAGCCAGGTCATCCCGAACAGCACCCGAGAGAGTCGTCCGGTCATGGAGGAAATCATTGGGAAGATCAATCCGATTGGCGCGGCGCATTCAAGCGAAGGCCATTCAAGGGCTTCGGAAATTTCCGAAGAAGCCGGGACAGAGAAGACAGAAGAATGGACTGGGGAAGCGGTTTTCAGCCAGGAGGCAAAGGGAACCGGGCCGGCAAACACAATCGATAAGCCGGAGCTGTGCACTCAGATCAAAGAAGAGATCCTGGATAAGCTGGAACAGAAAGGCCCTTCGGAATTCAAACTCCGGCTGGAGCCCGAAGAACTGGGCGAGATCGACATCAAGCTGAAGTTCAGCAACGGAAAGCTCATCATCCACATTGCCTCGGCCAACCCGAAAACCCAGACTTTGCTGGCCGGGCAGGTAGACAAGCTGCTTCTGAATATGGGGTTGCCCAATGCGCAGGTTGAAATCCTGCAGGGTGCCTTCCAGAGCAACACGCAGGGGCAGGATGCAGCAAACACTCAAAATCCGGCCTATTCAGCCCATGCCGGCATGGACTTTTCCCAAAGACAGCAAAGAGATCCTTTGCACAGGCCATGGCAGAACCATCCCAGTCGCACCGGTACCGGAAACGCATTGAGACAGGAATCCGCGTTGGCGGTCAACGGCTTTCTCCCGGGGCAGCCCAAAATTTCAAACAGAATGGACTATACCATTTAGAAGAGAAAGGAGGAAAAAATGATAGATGGAATACAAGCTTATGGAATAACGACTCCTTCAGGGAGTGCGACCAGTGGAAGCAATCAGCTGTCCATGAACGATTTTCTATCGCTTATGGTGGCTCAGCTTTCCAATCAGGACATGTACAATACCGTCGACGATGCACAATTCATGACACAGATGGCGCAATTTTCGATGACGCAGGCGATGACGGATCTCAGCAAAATCACAACGGCGGCTTACCAGATTTCGACTGCTGCCTACAGTGTCAACCTGATCGGCAAGGAAGCTACGATCATCGAGACAAACAGTGAGGGCGCCACACTCTTCCAAAAGGGTACTATTGAAGGTGTCAATCTGTTGCGCGACAGTGCGGAAGTGATTATGAACGGCAGAACGTATCCGATCACCAGTGTCGTATCCGTTCGTGATCCTAAGATCCAAACACCCGAAGTGCCCGAAGTGACAGAGGCTGCAGTCGAGGAGATCGCAGAGGTGGAGGAAATCACGGAGCCGGAAGCAATCACGGAAGCTGAGGAAGGAGAGGATACCGGTGTCTGATCTCATCATCAACAATCGTTACCAGACAATAGACGCTGTTGTCAGGCAGACAGAAAAAGTGATATCCGGTCAGAAGACCGATCAGGCAAAGCGCAGCGACGCCGGCGGATTATCTTTCCGCGAAGCGTTGGACCGTCAGCTGAACGCAATATCCTTTTCCAAGCACGCGAACCATCGGGCGGCGGAAAGGAATATCCAAGTGACGGACGCAGATCTTTCCAGATTGGGAAACGCCTGTGAACAGGCGCGCGAAAAGGGCGTCAAGGATGCGCTGATCATGATGAATGATTCGGCCTTTATCGTAAACGCTCCCAACCGGATCGTCGTCACAGTTATCGACAAAAATGAAATGCAAAGCAACGTTATTACCAATATTGATGGTGCCGTATTTTTATAGCCGGACCTTTTAAGGGGGCTGTAGTGAGCTTTGACTGACAGATAAGCTTGCACAAGGCACAGAGAGGAATTCAAAAATGTTAGGATCCATGTATTCGGCGGTATCGGGATTGTCCGCCCACCAGACAAAAATGAACGTAATCGGCAACAACATCGCAAACGTGAACACCTATGGCTTCAAGTCCAGCAGAGTCACTTTTTCGGATGTGTTTTACCAGACGCTGCGCGTCACTTCGGCGCCCACAGCCAACAGCGGCGGGATCAATCCCAATCAGCTTGGATATGGCGTAAGAGTCAGTTCCATCGATGTGATCAACACAAGGGCGGGAAGCGCCACCACGGACCGTGCTTTGGACGTTTATATCAATGGAGACGGTTACCTTCCGGTCAAGAACAGCGACGGTGTGGTTAAGTTTACCAGAGTAGGCGTTTTAGGCTTCGACGAATCGGGGAACATGGTCGACTCCAACGGGAATATGGTGTTGGGGATTCCCCTGGACAGCACCACGAAGGTATGTCAGCTTGATTCAGACGGTAAAACCAGCGCGCAAAAGTTGGTTCCCATCAAAATTTCCCAGGAAGATCTGGATAAATATACCGGTATTTCCATCGGCGAGACCGGAGAGATCACAGGAATCAAAGAAGGCGATCCCGCGCTTACCAAAGGTGTCGGCACCGGTTGGCTCACGGATGTTTCCGTTCTGCCCACTTCACTTTACAACGGCACCGTCAAGATGACCACCGTAAGAAGCCCGGAGGTCAACCTCCTGCCCGGAACCTATGTGGATGGTACCGATATCACCGGAGTTACTGTGCCGGAGGATGCAGATATCAACGGAGACCTGAAGCTTCTCTATAACAGCGCAACGAGCGAATATTCCTTGAGCTACAGGAAGTTCGGCGAATCCACCGACACTGTTGTTCTGGGAACGGTTGCTGCAGATACGGCCACTTTTACTGTGGATGCCACAGGCGGCGGAACGACGAATATCACGCTGCCGGTCGGCGGGGCCGATCCGGTTGTCGTGCCTTCCACCGGCACCCTGACTTTGGGTACAGTGACAGCGAAGACGATCGATATCAGCCTCAGTACGTATGATAAATCCGGGGCCGAAGTGATGCTTCAGCTCGACGACTGGCCCACTGCTTCGGTATCCAATTCATTTTCCATGGGCGACTTCACCTTTACCGTGAATGCCGGGGAACTTGGCTCCGCAACGAATATGACCGACGCGGAAATCGGCCGGGTGGGTCCGGGGGCCGGCATGACGGAGAAAATAGCCAATCTTGCAGCGGTTAAGTTTACAAATCCGGATGCGCTTTCTCAGAGCGGTGAAGGATATTTCACGGAAACCACGAACTCCGGCAGCGCAGAAGCAACCATCCCGGGAAGCCTTGGAACAGGATCCTTCCGGGCGGGTTCCCTGGAAATGTCAAATGTGGACCTTTCGAAGGAGTTCACCGAAATGATCATTGCACAAAGAGGTTTTCAGGCCAATACCAGAATGATCACCGTATCGGATGAAATGCTCTCGGAACTTGTCAACATGAAGAGATAGTGATTTAGAAACGATTTAGTATCAATTCAGGGACGCACTTTTTTCCGGGGAACCTGGGCTCCGGGCAGAACCGGAAAAAAGTGCAGAGAAGGGAGAACGAAAAGTGATCACCTTGACAAAACTGGACAGATCAAATATCGAAACTTTTGTTTTGAATTGTGATCTGATCGAAATTATCGAAGAAAGACCCGACACCACCATCAGACTGTTCAACGGGAAGCACTTTGTCGTTGCGGAAAGTTCTTCGGAGGTCGTCGAGAAGATCGTAGCGTTCAAAAGGAGTATCAATACGAATACAGTTATTTCAAACAACAATTGTTCCGGGGAAGTATAGGGCTATGGATCTTACAGCACTGGTAGGTTTGATAGCGCTGGCAGCTGCACTGGTCTTTGGGATCGTTTTCGGGGATGATGGCATCAATATGGCCATGCTCATGAACTTTTTCAATGGACCGAGCCTTTTTATCGTGATCGGAGGCACTTTCTTTGCGCTGCTCGTAGCATTCCCTTTAAAGTATTTTAAACTTTTTCCAAAGCATATGAAAATGATACTGAGCAAGGAGAAAAAAGATCCCTTTGCTTATGTGGAAACCATAACCGAGCTTTCCAGGGAAGCGAGAAAAAAAGGGTTGCTGGCTTTGGAAGATATGGCCATGGCCTTTGATGACGAATTTCTGAAAGAAAGCGTACTGCTGATCGTAGATGCCATCGAGCCTGATAAACTGAAAAATTGGTTCAATCAGAAGCTGGAATACATGGCAAAGCGAGATGAAGAAGAGCGAAAAATATACCTTCAGGGAGCTGCATTGGCACCGGCCTTCGGAATGATCGGCACCTTGATCGGTCTGGTGAATATGCTCAAGTCCATGAATCTGGACGAAGGTCCGGGAACGCTCGGGGCAGATATGTCCGTGGCACTGATCACCACCTTCTATGGCTCCGTTCTGGCCAACGGCTTGTTTGTGCCCTTGGCAAACAAACTGGAAATTGTCCAGGAAAAAGAGATGCTGCTGAAAGAAATGATCATTGAAGGTGTCATTTCCATCAAAGAAGGCGAAAATCCGAAGTTTATTCAGGAAAAACTCCTGAATTTCCTAGACCAAAAAAATCTCAATGGCAAAAGCAAAGGATCTGACAGCGACACCGGGGAAGAACCCGCAAAGAAGCCAGGCAAAAGGCTGGGCAGGAAGAGCGCATAAAGGGTTTGGATCGATCGGTATTTCCGTAGCGGAAGAAGCGTAATGTTATGAGAAGAAAAAGTAAAAGCAGTGTCAATAAAGACGCCTGGCTGGCGACCTATGGGGATATGATCACTTTGATTCTCGTTTTCTTTGTTTTGCTTTACTCCATGTCTTCCATCGATCAGGAAAAGTACAAGCTGTTGGTCAAAGCGTTCACCGCAGATCCCAAAACACTGGAGGAAATCAGCATGGAGGAAAGCGAGCTGATCACGGAAAATCTTGAAGCTGCCATCAACGCAGAAGAGAAAATTGAATTGGAAAACATCCAGGATCTGGAGGATCTCTATAAATACCTTCGTGATTATGTGGAAAAAAATAATTTGCAGCACTCGGTCTACGTCGCGATCACTGACAATCTGGTGTATGTGCGGTTTGCATCCTCTTTGTTTTTTGAGGCGGACCGCGCGGTGCTCAAAGAAGGAGGCCGTACCATCCTGGATCATGTGGGAATGGCCTTGAGCGTGGTGGAGCCCTCGATCAAAAACATACGAATCGACGGACACACGGCGGAATCCGCTCCGGGAGACGAGAGTGTAAACGATCGTGATCTCTCAACGGAACGGGCAAATGAGGTCCTGAAATTTTTGGAAGACAAATATATCGTTGATCCCGCAATCTTGTACGCAGTGGGCTACGGACGATACCGACCGGTGGCGGCCAACGATACGGAAACAAACCGCGCCAAGAATCGGCGCGTAGAGATATTGGTATCAAAGACTGACACCATGCAAGACACGCTGGATCAAATTTACGAAGCCGAAAAGAGAAACGCACAGGGCCAGGAGCAATAAACATGGCGGAAATATTATCTCAAAATCAAATCGACAGCCTTCTGGGCACGTTGATCAGCGGCGTCAAGGAAGCGGAGGCAGTGGCTCCTGAGCCGGATATCAGAGTCAAGGCTTATGATTTCAGAAGTCCGAAGCTCTTTACTCGGGAACAGTTGAAGATCCTGTTCAGCATATACGAAAATTACGCAAAGATTCTGTCCTCGCACGTCACAGGCGTTTTGCAGACGTATACCCACGTGGAGATCGTGAACATCGAGGAGCAGCACTACTCTGAATTCAACAACGCTTTGCCCGATTCTGTTCTGATAGGCATGATCGACCTGAGCACCGACGAGGAGGATGAGGATGGTCTGATGATCATGAACATATCCAAAGAGATCGGCTTTTGCAGTATCGACAGGCTTCTTGGCGGTGTGGGAAAAACCCTTGAGAACGACAGGGAGTATACCGATATTGAGCTCGGGATCCTGGAATATTTTATCAAAGGCATGGTTCATTTGATGAAAAATGTCTGGTTGGACTTTCTTGAGCTTACGCCGAAGCTCATGAAATTGGAGACGAATTCAAGGATCCTTCAGGGCGTCGGCGCTGATGAAAACGTCATTATCGTTGTGATGAATATTCTGATCAACGATACTTACGGTAAAATAAATATATGTATTCCGGCTGTGACGTTAGACAATTTGTTCAAAAAGAAAAATGCTCAGACAAAGAAAAACGTCAGAAAGGCAGACCAATTGACAGAAGCGCAAAGAAAGGCGGACATCATCCATGCGATCCACGAAACCGACTTAGAACTGAAGGGCATCCTTGGGACTGTCGAGCTGCTGTCACACGAACTGATCAATCTTGAGGTGGGGGATATCATCAAGCTTCACAAGCCCGCCAACGCATTGGTCGATCTGATGGTCGAAGAAACAACCTGGTTTCGGGGTGAGATGGGAGCCTTTCACAAGAAAAGGGCCATTGCCATAAAAGAAAAATTAGAGAGAGGAAGTGACCCAAGTTAATGAGTAATAATGAAGTAAACGGATACCCCCTTTCCGATATGGAAATCGATGTGATCGGGGAAGTCATGAATATCAGTATGGGGGCCGCTGCGACTGCAATGTCCACGATACTGGACAAAAAGGTAAACATCACAACACCCAGGACCGAATTGATACCATTCCAGGAGTTTGAGTTTTCATATCTCGAGCCGGTGATCGGCGTATTGATTCGATACATAGAAGGGATCGACGGCTCTAACGTTCTGCTGCTGAGAGAGGAAGACTTAAAAAAAATATTGCGGCACCTGCTCTCGGTTGATTCCGAAGAAGACATCGAGTTTGACGAGATCAGCCTGAGTGCGATTTGCGAGATCATGAACCAGATGATGGGCTCCGCGGCCAGCGCGCTGGCAACATTTTTGGGCACTGTGGTCAATATCTCTCCTCCTCAGATACTGGACGTCACCGATCCTCCGCACATGAGAGAACTGTTCTCTTTAAAGGAAGATGTGATCGTAAGCATTAAGTTCAATCTGATCATTGATGATTTAGTGGAGAGCGAGTTCTTATGCGCGATGGATCCCAATTTAGTGAAGGAGATCGTAAAAGCGTCGCTCGGGGCGACTGAAGTGGTAGAAGCAGAAAAAGAAGCAACAGCAACAGAAGCGGCGGCGGAAGCAAGCAGAGCTGCGGAAATACCTCTGAAACCTGCACCGATAGCCGAACCTTCAAACGCATACGCCGGACCTTCCGCTGAGGTTACAAAGGACCAGCAGATCCAGGTTTCTCAATACAATTACAAGGAGTTCGGGGTTCCCGGCGGCGACGGAAGCATGCAGGACAACGGCGATAACAATTTGGAATTGATCATGACTGTCCCGATCCAAATCACTGTGGAGCTGGGTCGAACGAAAAAGAAGATCAAGGATATCGCAGAACTTATGCCCGGGAATATCGTAGAACTCGACAGGCAGGCCGGAGACCAGGTGGATATACTGGCAAACGGCAGGCCCATCGCACGAGGCGATGTGGTGGTCGTGGATGACAACTACAGCGTTCGGGTCACGGAAATAATCAAAAAAGACGGCTCTTACGGGAAGAAGCAAATCAAGATCAACGGATAAAAGAAAGGAACAGAAGATGAGTAAGATACTTATTGTCGATGATGCCGCATTCATGAGAATGATGATCAAAGACAACCTGAAAAAGGCCGGTTACACGGAGTGCACGGAAGCCAGTGACGGCGAGGACGCGGTTGCCAAGTATAAGGAGAGCGCGCCTGATTTGATTCTCTTGGATATCACCATGCCTAAAATGGACGGGATCCAGGCCTTGAAAGAAATCAAGCAGTTGAACCCGAATGCCAAAGTGGTCATGTGCTCTGCCATGGGACAGGAAGGGATGGTCGTTGAGGCGATCAAGCTGGGCGCCATGGATTTTATCGTCAAGCCGTTTAAGCCAGACCGCTTGATTCAGGCCGTGAAAAACATTCTTGGAGACCAATAGGAGAACCCATGAACGAGATCCACGATATGCTTTCGTATTTGCTGCCCTTGACCGGTGCGATTTGCGTCATTGTTCTGACCTATTATGCGAGCAAATGGTACGCACGTAAAATGGGGCCGCTGTCGGGCGGGAAACACATAAAAGTCATTGACAGGCAAATGATCGGTAAAACAGGCTCCATCCTAATCATCGATGTGGAAGGCGTTCAGTATCTGGTCGGCGCAAACGAGCAGTCGATCCGGATCCTGAGGCAACTGAAAGATCCGATTCCCGTTCAGTCGGCCACAAGCGGAACAAAGCCGAGCTTTCGGGCAATGATCAAGCCCTTTTTACACAAGGAAGAGGAGCATGAATAGCAAAAACGCCTGTGCGCGACTCATAAACAGTAAATGGTTGATTCGTTTGATCGTTGCATCCGGTATTGCCGCCGTCATTCTCGCCTTTGCGCCCGAGATCTGCGCAACGAGTCCGGTGGAAATCGCCATCAACGGAGAAGGGTCGGATACAGTCAAAATCATTATCATTCTGACCCTGATATCGATTGCTCCGTTTTTGCTGCTGATGATGACATGCTTTGCCCGGATCATCATCGTCTTCTCCTTTCTGCGAAGCGCATTGGGGTTGCAGCAAACACCGCCGAATCAGATCCTGATCGGGCTGGCGCTCTTCATCACCTTCTTCATTATGACACCGGTGCTGAGCGAGATCAACGAGACGGCGCTCAAGCCGTATAACGCGGATCAAATCGAAACGCAGGAATTTTTGGACAGAGCGGCCGTTCCGCTGAAAGAATTCATGCTTATGCAGACAACCGCAGGCGAAGTGGATATGTATAAAAGCTTATCCGCCACGAACTGGGAGGAAACCAGCGCTCAGGATCTACCCCTGCACATCGTAGTGCCTGCATTTATCACCAGTGAATTAAAGCGAGCATTTTTGATCGGGTTTTTGCTCTTCATCCCTTTCCTGGTCATCGATATGATTGTGGCCAGTACGCTGATGTCCATGGGAATGATCATGCTGCCGCCGGTAATGATCTCACTGCCCTTTAAGATTATGCTGTTTGTAGTTGTAGACGGTTGGGGACTTCTGATCAAGACCCTGATCATGACCTATAACTGATAAAGGGGAGAGACTCGTTGGATACAATACAATTGATGGAAGTTTTCAGAGATGCGATCCTGACCGGCGCAAAAGTAGCCGGACCGATTTTGCTGGTCAGCATAGTCGTCGGTTTGTTTGTATCCGTGATCCAGGCAGCGACCTCGATCAACGAACAAACCATGACGTTTGTGCCAAAACTGATCGCGATCGGAATGGTGCTGATCCTGGCAGGCGGATGGATGCTGCAGCAAATGGTCGATCTGGTCAACCGGGTCTTTGAGTTTATAGCAGCTGCTTTTTAAGATAAAGAAGCGCTGGAGCCAAGGGATATGAATGCTTGATCTCAATACAATTTTGATCCTGTCGATGGCAAGCTGCAGGATGGCCGGAGTCATTTTTTTCAACCCTATTTTGGGAAGAAAGAATATTCCCGGCATTGTCAAGATAGGTTTGTCTCTCAGTCTGGCGATCCATGCAGCGTCCTTGATGGGCGGGATCTCCTTGATCGACTATACCGCCATAGATTTGGTCTTTTCCATGATCAAGGAGTTTGCCGCCGGCTATGCCATGGGTTTTATCATTCAGCTATTTTTGTCGGTTTTTCACCTTGGCGGCGAGCTGATCGATATGCAAATGGGACTCAGCATGGCAAACATGTACGACCCGGCCAGCAACTCACAAATTTCTGTTCACGGAAGCATGCTGACCTTGATGTATACGCTCCTGTTCTTTATTACCGACAGCCATATGAATTTATTGGCCATCGCGATCAAGTCTTTTCAGGTAGTGCCCATGGGACGCGTGGAGATGAACCCTGAGATCGGGATGCACGCAGCGTTGCTGTTCGGATATGTTTTGGTTTACGCTGTACAACTGGCGCTGCCTATGATCATCGTGGAAATGATCACAGAGGTCGCTGTCGGCATCCTCATGCGAGTGGTGCCCAATATCAATGTTTTCGTCGTAAACCTGCAGCTGAAGATCGGGATCGGTGTCATCGTCATACTGACGCTCATCCCCGTGCTGGTGAAATATATGGGCAAACTGAACTTGCTGATGTTGGAAAGACTACAGGAAATTCTCCTTTTTCTGTAATAGCCCGGAAGCGATTGGATCCCCGGAGGATGATGCGTGGCAGAATCGAATAAAACAGAAAAAGCCACTCCGAAAAAACGGAAAGACGAGCGAAAAAAGGGCAATGCTTATCAGAGCAAAGATGTTGTCAGCGTCGTTATGCTGGTGATAGGATTCTTTCTCATCGTAAAATTGAGCGGATTCATTGCCAAGCAACTGGAGATCTTCTACGGAAGCCAGCTTGACAAGGCGGCAGGGCTGCACGAACTCAGTACTGAGACTGTCATGCAGATCATGCGTGAGTCGATGGGCGTTTACTTCCTGTCCGCGGCGCCGGTCATGATCGTCGTAGGCTTTACGCTTTTCCTGGCATCCGGCGCCCAGACCAAGTTCCTGTTTTCCGGGGAGCTTCTGAAGTTCAAATACAGCAGGATCAGCCTGATCGAGGGCATGAAAAAGATGCTTTCCCTGAACGCCGTCGTGCAGATGCTGAAATCGATCCTCAAAGTGATCGTAATCATGGTCGTTATTTACACGAGCATCAAGGAACTCCTGATCGTGATTCCGGATTCCCTCAGCGCAGGATTGGAAGAAAACATTGTTTTTCTGAAGGACAGGACCCTGTCCCTTGTGTACAAAATATGTCTGTTCTTTGTGGGCGTGGCGGTTCTGGATTACGTGTACCAGAAATATGATTATGAAAAAAAGCTGCGTATGAGCAAACAGGAAGTCAAAGATGAATTCAAATTGACGGAAGGCGATCCCTTTATCAAAGGGAAGATCAGGGAAAAACAGCAAAAGATGAGTATGAATCGCATGATACAGCAAGTGCCGTCAGCTGATGTGATCGTAAGAAACCCCACACATTATGCGGTCGCCTTGAAGTACGATATCGATCAAGATCCGGCGCCGATCGTCCTGGCCAAAGGGCAAGATCATATGGCAAAGAAGATCATTGAAATCGCTGAGAATAACCAGATCCTGATCATGGAGAACAAGCCCCTTGCCCGAAGTCTTTACGCGCAGGTGGAAGTCAATGAATACATACCGGCCGAACTCTATCAGGCTGCCGCCGAACTGATGGCTTGGGTGTATAAAAATAAAGGAAAGGAGCAGAAGAAATCATGAAGATCATGCAAAATGTAACCGTTGTATTTGTGATTTTGATCATTGCGTTGATCATTATTCCTCTGCCCACCTTCCTGCTGGATTTTATGTTTATCCTGAGCATTGCCATTTCCTTGATCATTCTGCTTACGACCATGTTTATCGGCGGGCCTTTGGAGTTCTCCATATTTCCTTCCATGTTGCTGATCACGACGCTGCTGCGGTTGGCTCTGAATATCTCGTCAACCAGATTGATCCTATCCAACGGAGGTCAGGCCGGTAAAGTCATAGAGACCTTCGGGAACTTTGTACTGGGCGGAAATCCCATCGTCGGATTCATTGTTTTCATTATTATTTTGATCGTGCAATTCATCGTCATCACCAAGGGTGCCGAGCGGATCGCCGAAGTATCCGCGAGATTTACGCTGGATGCCATGCCGGGAAAACAAATGGCCATCGATGCGGACCTGAGCTCGGGAATCATCAACGAGGAAGAAGCCAAGGAGCGCAGGGCAACGATTCAGCGGGGCGCAGAGTTTTACGGGGCGATGGACGGCGCCACAAAGCTGGTCAAAGGAGATGCCATCGTTGCGATCATCATTACGGTGATCAATCTTGTTGCCGGATCTATTATTGGCATGGTTCAGGGCACTATGGCCTTCAGTGAAGTACTGGCGATGTATTCGATCGCTACCGTCGGAGACGGTTTAGTCAGCCAGGTGCCTGCCTTGATGATTTCCACAGCAACAGGGATGATCGTTACCCGGGCAGCTTCGGAAGGAAACTTAAATGAAGACGTGCAGAAGCAGTTTCTTTCTCAGCCGAAGGTCCTTGTGATTTCCGGATTGTCTGTCATGACATTGACGCTGATACCGGGTGTGCCTTATCCTCAGATCATTGCGATCGGCGTGTCATTGATTCTATTGGGCAGCATGCTTATCAGAGCAGCCAGGGCGAAGGTGGTCCTGGCGGAGGAAGAAGAACTCCAGGAAATGATCCAGAAGAGCGGGGACGAGGTGGGTTTTTATCGCAATGTTGAGAATATATATAATCTGCTGGGTGTGGACCCGATCGAAATGGAGTTCGGCTATTCGCTTCTGCCGTTGGTGGATGAAAAGAGCGGCGGAAGCTTCATCGACCGGATTGTCATCTTCCGAAAACAGTATGCTCTGGAAATGGGCGTTGTCATCCCTACTGTCAGATTGCGAGACAACGGTCTGATCAATCCGAACCAATATTTGATCAAGATCAAAGGAGAAGACGTTGCGAAAGGCGAAGTGCTGGTCGATCACTATCTGGCGCTGGATCCGGGGGCTACGACCGGACCCATCGAAGGGATCGACACTGTAGAGCCGGCCTATGAGATCCCCGGAAAATGGATCCGGGAAAGCGAATGCGAAAAAGCGGAGATATTCGGTTATACAGTGATCGATCCCCTGTCCGTGATGGTGACTCATATGTCTGAAGTGGTGAAACGGCACATTCACGAACTGGTCAGCCGGCAAGATATACAGGATCTTCTTCAGAATGCTTCCAAGAGAAACAAGGCCATCGTAGAGGATGTGGTTCCCGGAATCGTGAGTGTATCCGACCTTCAGAAAATCATAACGAATTTGCTGCGGGAGGGGATCCCGGTCCGCGACATGGAAAGCATCCTGCAGACCCTGGGAGATTATGGCGGCAGCATGAAGGATACAGATATGCTCACTGAGTATGTGCGGCAACAGCTGAAGCGAACGATCACGCGGAAATATACGGATGGCAACAGTATCAAGGTGATCACACTGGACCAGGACGTGGAGAATACCATCCTGAACTCCATCAAGAGAAGTGAGCACGGAACTTATCTGGCCATTGAACCTCCTGTGGTGCAGGGGATTGTGGAGAGCATGACGGAGCAGATGGAAAAAGTCAAAGAGCTGATACATCAGCCGATCATGCTGACGTCGCCCATCGTAAGAATTTACTTTAAAAAGCTGATCGATCCGTTTTTACCCAATTTGGCGGTATTGTCGTTCAGCGAAATCGATTCAAATATACAGATCCAGGCGATTGGTGTCGTCCGGGCGCAGGGATAAGCAATCTATGCTGAACCAAATCAAAGAGGTGTTATAAATGAATACCGCTGAAACGAACCATGATAACTATTACATAGAACAATGGAAGCCCTATCTCGCTGAGAGGTCTTTGGATGCGCGAAATGAGATCGTGTTGCAGTACACCGAACTGGTAAAGCGAATCGCCTTGCGGTTCAAGGGAAGCTACAGTCATTTCGGGCAACTGGACGACATGGTCAACCAGGGGATGATCGCATTGATCGATGCGGTGGAGAAATTTGATCCATATCTCGGGAACAAATTTGAAACCTTTGCTTCTCTCAAGATCAAAGGCGCCATTATCGATCTCATGCGCAAGCAGGACTGGGTGCCGAGAAATCAGCGAAATCTGGCGCGTGAGCTGGATCAGGTGTATGGCGATCTGTATGCGACGAATGGCTGCGCGCCTACGAACGATCAAATCGCCGAGAAAATGGAGCTCACCCCCGCACAATTGGATCGTGTCTTGCAGCAAAGACACAACTCCATCCTCCTTTCTTACGAGGAGACAATCAATGAACAGATGAATGCGATATCGCCGATCGGAGTGGAGGAAAACGGAAGTAGCCCCGAAAAGGAATTGCTGTACGGAGAGTTGAAAGAAGCTCTGATCGTGGCCATCGGGCAGCTGAACGAAAAGGAAAAGCAGGTGGTTTCGCTGTATTACTACGAAAGCTTAAAGCTGAAGGAGATCGCGGCAATTCTTGGAATCACCGAATCCCGTGTCTCTCAAATCCACTCCGCATCCGTACTTAAAATGAAACATATGCTAAGTAGTTATCGATAAAGAAAAGGTAAGAAACAGGAGGGAATCGTTATGGTCAGAGGACTTTATTCCGCAGCTGCCGGTGTTTTCAGTCAACAGAAGGCGCTGAATGTGATATCCAATAATATTGCCAATGCTTCCACGGTGGGCTTCAAAAGTCAGACCACGGTGGAATCAAGCTTCGGCGAGCATTTAGTCGCCAGGCTTCATTCACCGGACGACAATCGCAACCGGACGGTCGGGACCGGCGCATTTATCACGATAAACGGCGCTGAATACATCGATTTTTCACAGGGCGTCATCGAGGGGACCGGACGATCCCAGGATCTGGCGATCCAGGGAGAAGGGTTTTTTCTGATAGAAAGCGAAACCTACGGGGAAGTGCTTACGCGAAGCGGTCAGTTTGAGATGGACGAGGACAGCGATCTGGTGCTTCCCGGCGTCGGAAAGGTCCTGAATGACAACAGAAACACCATCCGGCTCAAGAGCAGCGATTTTACGGTGACCAGCGACGGCGCCATCTTGGAAAACGGCAAGGAAACGGATACGCTCTTCATCGGAATGCCCAATCAAGGCGCTGTCCTGGAAGGAACAGGAGAAGGGCTTTACTTCAGCCAAGACGGATACCAGAAAGCGGATACGGAAAACTATCAGCTTGTTCAGGAAGCTCTCGAAAAATCCAACACGAACATCGTCAGAGAAATGAGCCGCATCATTGCCGGGCAGAACAACTATCAATCCTGTATTCAGATCATTAAAATGAACGATAAAATCAATGAAATCACCGTCAATCAGATCGGAAGGATCGGATAAGAAAGGAGTTGACAAATATGATCAGAGGATTTTACTCGGCGGCCGCAGGCTTGGAGAGCCGGCAGGCACAGCTCAGTGTCATTGCCAACAACATGGCAAATACCAATACCACCGGCTTTAATGCGCAGAAAGCAAATTTCTCCGCGCTGCTTTATCAAAGCCTGAACGGAGGCGCGGGAAACTCCATCAACATCGGACACGGGTCTCGTCTTTCCGATACCGGTATTGCTTTTAAGCAGGGGGATCTGATACGCACGGACGGAGATTTGGACTGTGCCATTATGGGGCAAGGCTTCTTCGCCGTTGAGAGTAAAAAAGATCAAACGACGACCTATACGAGAGACGGCAGTTTCAGGATCGGAAACGAGAAAAGCAAGAGCTTCCTTGTGAATGGCGCCGGCGATTACGTGCTCGATGCCAAAGAGAAAAAAATTGAAATAAATGAGAGCTTTAATGTGCAAAATGTGGGCGTGTTCACATTTGCGAATCCAAGTGAATTAAAGCTTCTCGGCGGAAACCAATATGCCGCGACAGAGCTTTCCGGCGATGCGGAAAACCTCAAGGAACCGACTGTGGTCGCCGGTCATTTGGAAAATTCTTCTGTTCAACTGGCTGAAGAAATGGTAAAAATGATTGAGGCGTCAAAAGGATTTTCCTTGAATTCGAAAATCATTCAGACTGCCGATGAAATGGAGAAGACCGTCAATCAACTGAGATAACAGGAGAAGAGAGATGGAAGGAAATGAGACGTTCAAAGACAGTTTGAATTCGATAGATGTCCAGGTCAGCGATGACGGCATGGCAGGATACATCAAAATGGAAGAGGTGGAGGGTGCCACGGAAGCCATCAGTGTATCTCAGATCAAGGAAGCATTGGCGCGTGAGAAAATTGTCCACGGGATCGATGAAAATGTCCTGGAAAAATTAGCGCAAAGGCCGATTTACAGGATCCGGATGCAGGTCGCGCAAGGGATCAAACCGGTGGATGGAGAAAACGGACAGGTTGTCTATCATGTGGAAAAGGATGCAGATTACCATCCGGATTACACAGAAGAAGGCACGGTAGATTATAAAAGCCTGAACTATTTTCAAACGGCAAAAAAGGATCAGCTGCTTTGCGAGATCATTTCTGAGACCGAAGGCACGGAGGGAATCAACATTTACGGGGTTTCAGTTCCGGCCAGAAGAGGCAATCCCCCGATTTCCCCAATGGGAAAAAACACGGTGCTGAGTGAAGACGGAACCCGACTTCTTGCTGCTTGTGACGGTGTGATCAAATACACGAGGGATAAGGTGGATATACAGGAAACCTTGAACATCCCTTCCAATGTAGATCAACTGACCGGAAATATCGATTTTACCGGAGACGTGGTGATCGGCGGCGACGTCTGCGACGGATTTTCAGTGAAGTCCGGCGGCAATATCATCGTAAAAGGCGTTGTGGAGTGCGCAAGGCTCGAAGCGGCAGGCAGCATACACATTTCCAACGGGATCAACGGGGGCGATCGTGCGGATATCATTGCGGGAAGCGATTTTCGCTCCTTGTATATTGAAAATGCCGTTTTGCATGTCCAGGGGAACATTTATGCCGACTATATCATCGGCAGCATCGTCACTTGCATGGGAAACGTTGAGTTAATGGGGCGAAAAGAATTGATCATTGGCGGCGAAATCAAGGTCAGCGGCAATATCAATGCCCGTGAAATCGGAAATGAAAGCGAACGAGTCACACTGATAGAAGTGCTGGGAATCGAGACGACGGATACCGAAGCAATTCGTCAGATGAAAGAAGAGAGAGATTCTTGTGTCGGAAATCTGAAGGCCATTTCCGAAGTGGTCGAACGATTCAACACTTTAAGAGAGTCTCGCAGCGAGTTGCTTCCGGAAGAGCAGTACGAAGCCGCAAGAAAGCAAATGGCTTTATTGAAAGAAAAAGTCGGTCTGCTGAACCATCAAATTAAAAGACTGGAAGCAGCCGGAAGAGTGGAATACAACGGCATGATCGTTTGCAAGAAAAAGATTTATCCGGGTGTAACGATCTGCTACGGAGAAAAGCGAAACGGCCCGTATACCGAAGGCAGGGAACACTGCAGAATTTACTGGCAAGAAGGCGAGATCCTGCAGGGTGCATTATAATACTTTTCAGAGAGGCGGCGATGATTGAACATGGCTATTACATTAACGGTCACGAATCAAAAGGGAGGCGTCGGAAAAACCACAACAGCGAGTGCTGTGATCAGCGGGTTGACGGCGAAAGGCTATAAAACACTGGCAATCGATTTGGATCCACAGGGCAATCTCGGGTTTTGCCTGGCGGCTGAAATCGACAACAGTCCAACGGTATATGAATTGATGAAGGGAACCATCGATGTGGATTCTGTCATCCAGCACAGGAATGGTATCGACATCATTCCATCGAATATTCTTCTCAGCGGCGCCGAATTGGAATTCTCCACCTTAGGAAGAGAGCGTTTGCTGAAAAAAGGGATCCAGTCGGTGAAAGACAGGTATGACTATATCGTGATCGACACGCCTCCGGCCTTGAATATCCTGACGGTCAATGCTTACACAGCTACCGATAAACTTATTATACCAATGATCCCGGAGATCCTGAGTCTGCTTGGAATATCCCAGCTCAGAGAAACGATAGAGCTGGTGAAGGATCTCTACAATCCCGGAATCGAAGTGCTCGGGATTCTGTTGAACAAGTACGACAGACGACGGCTGCTCACCAAGGACGTGGAGGAAATGGCTCAAATCCTGGCCAAGGAACTGTGCACAAAAGTGTTTGACACAAAAATAAGATCATCCGTAACGGTGGCTGAAGCGCCGGCTCATGGCGTGAGTGTCTTTCAGCATTCGCCGAAATCGAATCCGTCAAAGGACTACCTGCAGTTTATTGAGGAATTGATCGCCCAGAAAGGGATGCAGAAAAATGGCAAAAAAGAGCAATAAGACAGAGCATGTGTTAAGCTTGATCACCAAGGGAGATGAACAGCCGGAAATTGAGAATGCGGACACGGCAGCGATGGCGCAGCAAGAGCCGGAGGTTGATATCCTTATCAATGACAGCCAGGAGAAAGAGCTCAGGATCGAGAGAAAGCTGACAGTCGAAATCGAACCAGATGTTTTGATCAAGCCTTCAGAAAAAGAAGAAAAGCCCACGGTTAAGGCGCCGGAGATCAAAGCGGGCAACAAAGAAGATAAACGGGCTTATCTGATCAACTTGACGGAAAGGCTTGTTACCGAGATGGTGGACGATGTGATGGAAAAAACAAATGTCTGCACCTGTGCCGTTTGTAAAAATGATGTACTTGCTCTTGCATTGAATTCTTTGACGCAGCATTATGTAACATCAGACGCGGGAAAACAATATATCCAACTCGATATTTATAAAAAACAGCATGAGACGGATGTGCTGGCTGCGCTGATCAAGGCATGCGTGCGGGTCAAAGCTTCCCCGAAGCATTAAGAAAGATGAGGTGATGTCTTGCTGGAAAATTACGAACAATTGAATGATGCGCAGATCGATGTTCTCAAGGAGATCGGAAATATCGGCGCCGGGAATGCCGCAACGGCGCTTTCGCTTCTGCTGAATGAAAAAGTCAGCATCAGCCTTCCTAAGGTACGGCTTACTGATTTCGATACGGCCATCAGCGCTTTGGGCGGAACAGAAGCCATGACGGTGGGTGTCCTGGTGAACTTCAGCGGCGAAGCCAATGGCATTATCATGTTCCTTTTGGACATGGAGGACGCTAAGAGCATCACAAATATCCTGGTGCAGGAGGATGGGCATGAAGATGAGCTGAACGAGCTGAAGCTGTCTGCGATACAAGAGATCGGGAATATACTGGGTTCCTCCTACATCAATTCGATTTCTGCGTTAACGGGCCTTTCCATCGGGATATCGATTCCCTATACTGCGATCGATATGGCCGGCGCACTCATGAGCGTTCCCATCATTGAGTTTGGCGCCGTCGGCGACAAGGTGATGTTTATCGAAGAGAATTTTTCAAGCGACACGCATAGCCTGATAAGCCATATCGTAATGTTTGCAGAGATCGATACGTTAAAGACAATGATGGAAAGATTGGGAATATAGGGCATGAGTGAGTTGTTGACAGTCGGTATCTCCGATTATAAGACGGGGAGAGCTCCTCTTGTGATCGTCACTTATGCGCTGGGCTCCTGCATTGGCATTTGCCTCTATGATCAGGTCGCGAAAATAGGAGGATTGTCCCACATCATGCTTCCTGACAGTAAAATGTTTACGCAAAGTGATATCAACAGAATGAAATTTGCCGATACAGCGATTCCGGACATGCTGAACGTTCTATGCAGCATGGGCGCGGATCGGCGCCGGATCACCGCAAAAATTGCCGGAGGCGCGCAAATGTTCAAAGTTCAGGAGGACAGCCCTCTGGGAATGATCGGAACCAGAAATACGAGGAGTGTCAAGGCTGTATTGAGCGAACTGCGGATCCCAATCGTCAACGAAGATACAGGCGCGGACTATGGACGTACACTTTATTTTGATTTGCAAACAGGGAATGTGCGGGTCCAATCCCTGAATAAGACAGTGGTTCAGCTATAAATAAAGAGCGGTTCATCGTGGGAGGATACTTCATTGAGCATAAGAAAAAAAGTTAAAATATTGATCGTGGATGACTCGTATTTGTTTCGGGAAACTCTTGCCGCTGCCCTTGACAAAGACTTCGGGATCGAAGTGGTTGGCATTGCCGGAGATCCTTATGAGGCAAAGGACATGATCTTGGAGCACGAGCCCGATGTGCTCGCTTTGGATGTGGAAATGCCCAAGATGGATGGAATTTCCTTTCTGAAAAAACTGATGCCGCAATATCCGCTGCCGGTAGTCGTTATGAGTTCTTCGGAGCAAAACGTTTTTGACGCTTTAGGTGCGGGGGCAGTTGATTTTATCGCAAAGCCCAAGAGCAGGCAGCTTTTTGAAGCGTTTATCAACGAGTTGATCGTAAAAATCAAAATAGCATCCACGGCAAAAGTCGCATATCACAAAAAGGATTATGTGCCGGAGGAGAGCATCGCAAGCTTCTCCGGGAAAAAAGCAGGCATTTCCGAGACGATCATTGCGATCGGGGCTTCCACCGGCGGAACGGAGGCAATCGCAAGCATTATGAATGCCTTGCCCCGGGAATTGCCCGGCATCCTGATCGTGCAGCACATGCCGCCGGTCTTCACCAGATTGTATGCTGAGAGGTTGAATCGCACATCCAGGCTCGAGGTGAAAGAAGCCGAAGACGGCGAAGCTGTCAAGCCGGGTAAGGTGCTGATGGCTCCCGGGGAATACCATATGAAATTGATGCGAAGCGACGCGGGATTTTTTGTGAGCTGCAAGAAAGGGGACAAGGTCAGCGGCCACTGTCCTTCCGTGGACGTTCTGTTTGACTCCGTCGCAGAGAAAGCGAAGGATAAGGCCGTAGGGATCCTTTTGACCGGCATGGGAAGCGATGGAGCCAAAGGGCTGCTCAATATGAGAACGAAAGGGGCCTATACCATCGGACAGGATGAAAAGTCCTGTGTCGTGTACGGCATGCCTAAAGTTGCCTATACGATCGGTGCGGTGAGCAAGCAGCTTTCTCTGGAAAAAATACCTCAGGAGCTTTGCGAATACCTGGCGAAATAATATAAGAGGACGGAAATCACATAGAGAAACAGCCCTTTGCTGCGGAGATGATGCGCGAAAGGGCTGTTTTTATGTTGCGATCCTGCGTTAAGTTTTACGGTGAAATGCCGATAGTAATAATGGTGCAGATTACAATAAACAGCATTCGTATCGGAAGGAGCGATGTAAATGAAAGAAATCGTGGAAGATGCTTTGAAGATGGAGGAAGATACCCAAAAGGGCAAATTTCTGATATTCCCGTTGGGCGGGGAAGACTACGCCATTGAAATCAAATGCATAACAGAGATCATCGGTATTCAGCCGATCACACAAGTACCGGAATTGCCGGTTTACGTAAAGGGAATCATCAATCTGCGAGGTAAAATCATACCTGTTATGGACGTGAGAGTGCGATTCCGAATGCCTCCCGTGGAATACAACGACAGAACCTGCATCATCGTGATCGAGGAGAAGGATTTGTCTGTGGGATTGATTGTGGATAATGTATCTGAAGTTTTGTCCGTCGCAGACGAAGATATCGTACCGCCGCCCGAAATAAAAAAAGACGGAGAGAACCGATATGTTCAGGCCATTATTAAGGTCGATGACGCTGTGAAGCTCATACTGGATTGCGAGCGGCTTATCAGCGACAAAGAAAAAGATACGATCAGTCAGGCATTATAAGCATTTACCCGCAGGCAGGCAAACATTGCAAAAGGAGAAAAAATGAATCAGAAAAAAGTCAAAGAAGGTTCCGTCGGATCAAAGATTTCAATGATACTGATTTTTTCAATTTTGATCAGTACCGTATCCATCGGAATCTTTTCCTATTTCAGTTACAGAAATAATGCGTTGGCCATGACCGGAGAAAAGGCAATGGCGATCGCCGAATCCGTGGCGGCGAGCATCGACGGCGATCTGTTCTTAACTTATGATCAAGGGGCGGCGGAGGATGCGTACTATGCATCGATCAAAGCTGTCATGAGTGACGTGAAGTCGCGAAACGGAGCTGCGTACTTGTACGGCTTGGCCGATGCAGGGGAAAACTATAAATATATCGTCTCCGGATGGCTGGATGGAGAGGACCAAACAATCACAGGCTATCTGGGATATATGGATCCGAAAAACATCTTTCCGGAAAATGCGGAGTTGGTATTTGCAGACGGGGAGGGCCGATATTCGGAACCCCAGGACTACGGCCCGGGTTACGGACTTCTGGTATCCGGCTTCGCGCCTGTTCGGGATTCCTCCGGCGCCATCGTCGGAATCGTCGGGGCGGATATCAGCGCCAACGAACAGTTTGATAAAATCAATACGCTGATTCCCGTAATGGCCATTATAATACTGATTGCCAGCGCCATCCTGTTTCTTATATCCAACATCTATGTCGGGAAGAACGTAGGGAAACCACTGCGCGAGATCGCAGGCAAATTCACGTTGCTGCTCTCGGGTGACACCGAGGTGGATATAGATAAAAAGCATCTGCTTCGCAATGATGAAGTGGGCCTTTTAGGCAGAGGTTTTCTGGATATGGCTCAGAATGTGAAGGGTCAGGCTGAGGCGGCCAGGCAGATCGCTTCGGGAAATCTGTCTGTGGAAGTCGAAGTTCGTTCGGATAAAGATGTATTAGCGATCAGTATGATGTCGGTGATCGATATTCTGAGAAACCTTGTTGAAGAATCCAGGATACTGTCATTGGCCGCTGTGGACGGACAGTTGGACAGCAGAGGGGACGCCACGAAATTTGAAGGCGGATTCCGAGAGATCATTGACGGATTCAATGCCACGTTGGATGCGGTGGTGGAACCATTAAAAGTCGCAGCCGATTACATGGACAGAATCAGCAAAGGAGATATTCCTCCTGTGATTACCGAAGAGCACAAAGGAGATTTTGAAGAGATCAAAAACAACATCAATACTTGTATCGGCGCTGTAAATAGTTTGGTTTCTGATATGGAGTACTTGTCTGCGAGTGCCATTGAGGGGCATTTGTCAACAAGAGCCGATGAGAGCAAGCACAGCGGTGACTTTGCAAAAATCGTTCAAGGGGTCAATGCCACTCTTAACGCCATTATTCAGCCGCTTCAGACGACAGCCACGTATATCGAGCAAATCGGAGAGGGGAAGATTCCGGCGAAAATCACTGAGATCTATAACGGTGATTTTGACAAAATCAAATCCAGCATCAATGGCTGCATCGATGGATTGGGCGGACTGGCGGAAGGACGGGATGTTTTGGCCCGCATGGCACTGAACGACTATACCGCTACGGTTAACGGCAGTTATCAGGGTATTTTTAACGAAATGGCAACTTCCATCAACGAGGTGCGCGTTCGCGTTAATCATACGGTTGATATATTATCCAATATTTCGGCGGGTGATTTTTCGGATCTTCAGAGCTTGAATGAAGTAGGCAAGCGCAGCGACGCAGACCGACTGGTTCCTACTGTGATTTTGACGATTGAAACGATCAAAGAACTGGTAGAAGAAACCAGAATCCTCTCGGAAAATGCAGTGAACGGTCATTTGTCAGCCAGAGGAAACGTGGATAAATTCAAAGGAGAGTACGCACATGTCGTCAGAGGCATTAATGAAACGTTGGAGGCGGTGATCGCTCCAATACAGGAAGCGTCCGCGGTTCTGCAGGAAGTGGCTCGCGGGAATCTGCAGATAAAAATGGAAGGCGCATATCAAGGCGATCATGCAGAGATCAAGAATGCGCTGAACGAAACCATTTCCAACATGAAAAGCTACGTCGGAGAAATCTCGGAAGTGCTTTCCGAAATGGGAACAGGGAATTTTGATCAGAATATTACCGCAGAATATAAAGGCGACTTTATTGCGATCAAGAATTCTTTGAATAATATCAGCGACTCTTTATCTGAAACGATGAATGAGATTTTGCAGGCAGCGGAGCAGGTCGCTTTGGGCGCAAGACAGGTGTCGGATGCCAGTCAGAATCTCTCTCAAGGATCTACGGAACAGGCGAGTACAGTAGAGGAGTTGACCGCTTCTGTTACGGAGATCGCCAATCAGACCAAGCAAAATGCCGTCAGTGCAAATCAGGCAAATGAACTTTCCAACGCAGCTCGGGAAAACGGAGTTCGAGGGAATGCCCAAATGAAAGGCATGCTTTCCTCCATGACAGAGATCAATGAGTCTTCGGCGAATATCTCCAAAATCATTAAAGTCATCGACGACATTGCGTTTCAGACAAATATTCTGGCGCTCAATGCTGCTGTTGAGGCTGCCAGGGCCGGGCAGCACGGAAAGGGTTTTGCCGTTGTCGCCGAAGAAGTCCGCAACCTGGCTGCCAGAAGCGCCGATGCGGCCAAGGAAACGACAGCTCTTATCGAGGGGTCGATCGCCAAGGTGGAGTTGGGTACCAAGCTTGCAAATGAGACGGCAGAAGCGTTGAGCGACATAGCCGAAGGGATCGAAAAATCAGCTGCTCTGGTCGGGAGTATCGCAGCGTCCTCCAATGAACAAGCTTCCGGTATTGCCCAGGTTAATATGGGGATCGAGCAGGTGTCTCAGGTCGTGCAAAACAACTCGGCAACATCAGAGGAAAGCGCCGCTGCCAGCGAGGAGCTTTCCAGTCAGGCGGACCTCCTGAAAGAAATGGTTGGAGGTTTCAAACTCAAGAAAGGAGCAGGGACGATGCTGTCCGCGCCGGGGCAAAAAGCACTTCCGCCGCGCAGCGAAGCATCTCCGGCTTCAACCCTGTCGGGGAAAAATAAAATCCTTCTGGACAGCAGTGTGTCGGATAAGTATTAAAAGCCTTGATCGGAGATCTGAAAGGAGAGGCCTTGAAAACCTCTCCTTTATCACAAGAGAATTCTTAAGTAATGCTTCGAAATGCCGATAATAGAATAGATGGTATAAAAGTGCCAGTATTACGGCCTGCAAAACAGAAAGGGGGTCAAAAAATGACTGAAAAATTGGATGTGGAAAAAGTGATGGAAGAAGATACGCAACATGGAAAGTACCTCACTTTTGCTTTGGGCCAGGAAATATTCGGGATTGAGATCCGGTATGTCACAGAGATCATCGGGATACAGACGATCACTGTAATTCCTGAAGTTCCAGAGTATGTAAAGGGGATCATCAACCTCAGAGGAAAGGTCATTCCCGTGATTGATGTTCGACTGAAGTTTAAAAAGGAAGCAGTACCCTACGATGACCGGACATGCATTGTCGTTGTCGATATCAATGAGATTCCGATTGGCTTGATCGTCGACAATGTGAATGAAGTGATGAATATTTCCGATGAAAACATCGCTCCGCCACCGGATGCCAGGGCCAGCTTTGATAACAAATATATCAAAGGAATCGGCAAGTCCGAAGGCGCGGTACAGCTCCTCCTTGATTGTGAACGGTTGCTGATGACTGAAGAGTTCGCAGCGATAGACGTTCTGTAAAACAAGCAAATAGTGTGAGGACCGGATTTTTGAAACAATATTTCCGAGGAAACCACAGCACAGGCCGTTTTAAAAGCCATCCGACCTATGGGGCGGATGGCTCTTAAATTGGGTGAAAGCCGATTACAGGTAAAAAACCAGATCGAAGGAAGTTTCACCGCTTCCGTCTTTGCTGCCACGGAAGAACAACCGATCGCTTTTCTCGACCGCAGACACGAAGAAGGTATCGCCGTGCCTTAATTCAGCAGCAAAATAGACTTCCATACGGGACAGGCCATTGAGGCGTTCCACTTCTTCTTCTGTCATGGCATCGTAGACGAATTCCGCATAACGGGTGTTGTTTACGTGTCCCAGCAGATCCAGAAAACTGTTTTCTACTTTTCGCTGTGTTCGCAGTGTCAGTCCATCGGCTATGGGTTCTGCTTCTTGTCCGTATGCATGCTTCCAGGTGGGCTGTCCCAACGTCAGCGGCGGCTCATCTGCGGTGAGTGAAAAGAAGGGGATGTTCTTATCTCTGCAGATTTTTCGGGTATCCAGGTTCAGGAGAACACTGTAGGACGTGCCTCGAAAGCAGAGTTCTCCGTCCTTCGTGGAGAAGATAAAATCCCGCATGAAATAGGGTCCTTTGCGACCGGATTTCCAGGTCTTTGCTTGCAACGCTCCGGGTGCGACCGCGGGCTTGAACACATCTACAGATAAAGAAATAAGCACCCATGCCACACCGTATTCCAGTGTTTTGTCGCTTCCGGCGTCGTGGGCCGTCAGATGCTGCTCGGCCAGTTCGCAGTAAAGAGACTGATAAGCTTGAGGTTTCAGAATCCCTCGTGGATTCAGCAGCGAGGGATCCAGTTGGATGGTATATAGGTTGGACTGCTCATGATCAAGTTTCATCGCATATATTTCCTGTTTCGGTCAGTTGACAAAAAGAGATAAGCCTGTAGCGGAGATCAGATCCTCCAGTTGTGTTT
>JAQUXD010000102.1 GCA_028692535.1 Eubacteriales bacterium
CTGGTACAGGGCGAAGGCTTCGCCCTCGGAGAACAGCTTCACGTTTCGATCCGGCCGGAATATGTGGAAGTCGCCAAAGAACCTGTAGACGGATTTGACATTCAAGGACGCGTCAAGGATTTTATCTACATGGGCACGGTGGTCAAAACGGCCGTGGAGCTGAAAGACGGCCAGGAGATCAAATATTCCAGGTTTGAGCAGGATCAGAGCATTCAACCCGGAGATACCGTGTATCTGTCCTGGAAGCCTTCAAGGGCTGTTGCCATCAAAATGGGAACGGAAGCGGAGGAGCGTTATGAAGAAGAAAAATAGGCTCCCGGCCTTGGCTATGGCCGGACCGGTATCGGTATGGATGATCCTATTTGTCACTATCCCTATGTTCTTCATCATTTTTATCAGCTTTATGTCCAGAGGTATTTTCGGAGATGTGGTATACGATCCGTCCATGGAAAGCTATCTGACGTTGCTGGACAGCACGTACTTCAACGTGATCTCCAAGTCGTTGAAGGTCGCCGCATTCACCACGCTGGCCTGTCTGGGCCTGGGCTATCCGTTTGCCTATTATATTGCCAAGCGCCCCAAGGATCAGGCGGCGAAATACATTACACTCATTATGATCCCTTTCTGGACCAATACGCTGATGCGTCTGAACAGCTGGCTTCTTCTGTTCCAGACCAGCGGTCCGGTGAACAATTTTCTTCAAAATTCGGGCATCACGGATGCACCCGTCCGGTTTGTCTACACCGACGAACTCGTAGCCCTCGGTATGGTTACGAGTATGCTGCCCTTTGCCGTATTGCCGATGTACAGCTCCATCGAAAAGCTCAACAAGTCTCTGCTGGAGGCATCCGCCGATCTGGGTGCCGATGCAAAGACGACCTTCCAAAAAATAACTCTGCCACTCACGTTCCCGGGAATTTTCTCGGCGATCATTCTTGTTTTCATTCCTTCACTCGGAGTCTACACGGTTCCGGACATGTTGGGCGGAGGAAAAGTGCTGTACATCGGTAATATCATAAAGAATCAGTTTGGAATGATCCGAAACTGGCCTCTGGGCGCTGCGCTGTCCTGTCTGCTCATCGCCATCACCGGATTGCTCATATTCCTCTATACCCGGTTTACGAGCATTGAAGAGATGGAGGTGGTGTAGGTGGCGATGTCCCAGCGTGCAAAAAAGAAAAAATCCCTTAAGCTTCTTGCCGATTTCTATGCCATTTTGATCTATGCGATCTTTTACATCCCCGTCGTGGTGATGATGGTGTTTTCCTTCAACGATCAGCGCAACAACTATTATTGGGCAGGCTTTACCACAAAGTGGTACGGAGAGTTGTTCAACAATCACGCCCTCACTGACAGTCTGTGGTATTCGGTGGTCATTGCGGTACTGGCCACACTCATTTCCGTCACCATCGGAACGATCGGCGCATTGGGCTTGCGTAAATTTGAGTTTAAGGGAAGGCGTTTTATCAACCAAATGCTCTACATTCCGATCATTGTACCGGAAATCGTTCTGGCTGTAGCCATTCTCGTGGTTTTTATGACCGTCGGCGTTCGGCTTGGCATGGGTAGTATTCTGATCGGCCACTGCACTTTCTGCATCCCTTATGCGGTGGTCACGATCAAGGGTCGGATCAGCGGAGATGACAACAGCATGGAGGAAGCCTCCATGGATCTTGGCGCAAACCGGCTTCAGACATTTTTCCGGGTCACGCTGCCCAGTATCATGCCCGGCGTCATGAGCGCGGCGTTTCTGTCGTTTACGCTGTCCATCGACGACGTCGTCATGAGCAATATGCTGGCCGGGGCAAAGCAATCCACGCTGCCGGTCCTGATCTTGTCCATGAGCCGCAGCGGCGTCACACCCGATGCCAATGCTCTTACAACCCTTATGATTCTAATCATCGTCATTGCGATGGTTTTGAATAATTATGTAAAGAGTGCGTTAAAGAAACGCAGAAAAAAGGAGGTAAATTTATGAATCTCAAAAAGTTGACAGCGGTACTGCTTATGCTGGTACTGGTGGCATCTCTGGCAGCCTGCGGCGGTGGCGCCGCCGAAGAACCGGAAGCCAGCACAGAACTGAACATCTATATGTGGAACGAATACATATCGGATGAGCTCATTGCGAATTTCGAGGCGGAGAACAACTGCAAAGTCAATCTGTCCTACATGAGCGACAACGCTGATGCGATCACAAAGCTCACAGCAGGCGGAGGTCAGGAGTACGACCTGATCATGACCTGTGATGCGTACATGGAATCCCTGGTGGCCGGAGATTATGTGCAGGCCATCAATTTTGACAACGTCCCTAATGCGACAGCCAATATCAACGAAGCATATTGGGCGGCAAAGGAGTATTGCGTTCCTTATCTGATGAATTACATTTATGTCGTTTATGATACGGAAAGATGCCCGATCGAGATCACCGGTTACCAAGATCTGGTCGATCCGGCGCTGGCAGGGCAGATCGGTTCCGTGGACGGCGCGAGAAATCTGTTTCCCATCGCATTAGTCGCTCTGGGCTACGATCCCAACTCCACAGAAGAGTCCGAGATCGCGGAAGCTTATGAATGGCTGGTGGATTACAACAACAACGTAGTCGCATACGGCGGTACGGAATTGAACATCACAAACGGCACCGTGAGCGTCATTTTCACGTATGACGGAAACGCTTCTTGGGCAATGTCCGAGCTGGGTGAAAACAACAATCTGGTGATCGCGCCCTTCGAAAGCGATCCCGTACAACTGGGTTTCGACCTGTATGTCATTCCCAAGGGAGCCGCACACGTGGATCTGGCTGAAAAGTTCCTGAACTACATCTGTGTGCCCGAAGTCATGGCCGCCAATCTGGAAGAATTCCCGTATTCCTGCCCCAACGACGCGGCAGTGGCGGTGGCTTCCGACACATACAAAAACGATCCCGCCAGAGATTTTGGGTACAAGCAGAATGTTTTCTTCCAGGAAGATGTGGGCGAAGCTATCACAATCTACAACGATTACTATCAAAAGCTAAAGGTGGGAGAATAATTTGCTGAAATTTGATGAGAAAAAACAGATCGACAGTGTAAGAGGCGCTTTGGCGCTTCGCGGACAGATCGAGGAGATCGTGGACGCCATTTGCAAGGAAGGCTATCGAAACATCCTTCTCATGGGAATCGGCGGAACCTATGCCTCGTGCCTGCAGACGGCTGTTCACATGAAAGAAAGATCCGGTCTGGAAGTGTTGGTCGAAAATGCGGCCGAGTATCTGACGACAGGAAACAAACGGGTCGGGGAAGGGACCGTCGCGGTGGTCTCTTCCGTGACCGGAAGCACTTCGGAAATGCTGGAAGGCGTAGCCAAGGCTCAAAAGGCCGGTGCGAAAGTACTGGGATTCATCGATGTGGAAACGACAGAGCTGGCGAAGATGGTGGACTGGGAAATTGCTTATCCGAGCAATGAGCAGCTGAAGTTTTTTATGGCTGCTGATCGCTTCATGTACAACGCAGGGGAGTTTGACGAATACGAGGCTATGTATGCCGAGTTTGACAAGAACCTTCCCGAAGCGTTGGTTGAAACGGAAAAGCAAGCCGACGCATTCGGCCTACAATTTGCCGAAGAGCACAGAAACGATCCGATCCATTATTTTGTGGGCGCGGGAAACCAATACGGCGCCACGTATTCCTATGCAATGTGCTACTGGGAAGAAATGCATTGGATCAGAACAAAGTCGATCCACTCTGCGGAATTCTTCCACGGCATGCTGGAGATCGTGGACCGGGACACTGCTGTGACAGTTTTTGTCGGGGAGGATTCCCAGCGGAGTCTAAGCGAACGTGTTGCGAAGTTCCTTCCGAGGATCTGCGCCCGTCATACGATCATCGATACGAAGGATTATCCTCTGAATGGGATCAGTTCGGCTTATCGAGGTTGTGTGTCTCATTTGGTGATGCATGCCGTAACCAACCGGATCGATGCGCATTTGGAAAAACTCAATTGCCATCCCATGGAAATACGGCGCTATTATCGGCAACTCAAGTACTAAACGAATAAAAGCCTCCGAGAGCTGTTGCGTATATCAACGATCAAACAGATTCTCGGCGACCCTTAGAGAATGAGTTCGAATTACCTTCGGACTCATTCTGTTTGTATCGGTGAAACTTATGGTTTTTCTTGTGATATACATGAATTCTGTAGTATAATGAAATCTACGTATATGCTTCTGATGCGAGAATTTAAATCAAAAAACCTAAAAACGAATTCCAATAAAAGGTATATTTACGAATGAGATACGTACCCATATCCAGCGTGCACGATGGATTGACATTAGGAGAGGATTTATATAATGAGATAGGGGAGCTTCTTCTGGCGCAGGGATGTGTATTGACGAAAAAGAACATACAGTCAATCAGGAGATTAAGATACAGCGGCATCTATATCGATGATGAGATTTCGAAAGGCATCACTGTAGAGAGCATCGTCAGCGAGCGAGTTCGGGCGAAGACGCTCAAGCAGATCAAAGACATTTTCATCGATTACGAGCAAGGCGGACAAAATCTGAACAGCAACCTTGATGCAATCAGGTTGCAGATCGAAAATATTGTTGACGAAATCTATTCCAATCAAGACCTTATTGTCAATCTTGTAGAATTGCAGGCTTACGATGACTATACCTACAATCACTGCGTCAGTGTGGCGATTTTATCCATCGCCCTGGGCGTCGCTTTGTCCATGGGCAAACAGGAGCTTTACGACTTAGGCTTTGCGGCGCTCCTGCACGATATCGGAAAGGTGTTCATCGACAAGGCCATCATCAACAAGCCCTCCACCTTGACTACTGAGGAATTTGAGCAAATGAAGAACCATTCCTTTCTTGGATTCGAACACATACAGAGCGATTATAAGGTGTCCGACGAGATCCTGCTCGGCATTTTGGATCATCATGAAAGATATGACGGCAGCGGTTATCCAAGCGGCAAGGTGGGCGATCAGATCTCCTGGTACGGCAGGATCATTGCCACTGCGGACGTGTATGACGCGCTGACATCGGAGAGGCCTTACCGGAAGGCGGTCCTCCCGTCTGATGCGATGGAATTTATCATGGCATCCAATACCGCTCAGTTTGATTCCACTGTCGTGGAGGCGTTCACACGAAAAATCGCGCCGTATCCCTTGGGGACCTGCGTGCTGCTGAGCAACGGTTTTTCTGCAATTGTATCCGGGAACTGCAAGGAATCCGGTCTGAGACCGAAAGTAAGAGTATATAAGGAAAAAGAGATCGATGTCGAGCCTTACGAGATCGATCTGTCAGATTTTGAGTATCTCAGTACAATCATCGTGGAAATTTTGTAAGAAGCAGAGACGGAAGATGAGCAATTATGTAGATTACTATAGGATTCTTCAGGTCCATAACGATGCCGGGCAGGAAATGATCGATGCGGCATACAGATGCCTTTGCAAGCTGTATCATCCCGATGTGAACAAAAGCGCAGACGCCTCCGAGCAAATGAAGGCGATCAACGCAGCCTATGCGGTGATCGGCGATGCCCGAAAGCGCAGGGAGTATTCAAGGGTATGGCTGAAGCATAATCAGCAGGAATCGAGAGCCAGAAGAGATCCGTCGGAAGTCAAAGCGCCTGTCGCCCGGGAGCGCGCGCGCAGCGAAGCGGAGCTTGCCCAGGTGGTGCTGGATGAGTATTTTCGAGCCATGGTGAATGCTGAGTGGGATCGAGCCTATCAACAGCTGACTTTAACAGATCAGACCAATGTTCCGCGGGCTGATTTTGTTGACTGGAAAAATGCAGTAGCAAAAGTGTATAAGCCCGGAAGCTATGAAATCACTTTTTTCGGAAGATACGAGCAATGTGAATATGCCGGAACGGTTTACCCGGCAATATTGGAATATTCCGTGAATCTCACGGAATTAAACCTGGCAACAGGCCAGACGAGCAAGGAGCAGGCGCAGAAATATGTAGCCCGTGAACAGAACGGCTGGAAGGTATGCCTCGGGTACACAGATCTCAAGCCAAGCATACTGAAATATAAGTGTCTGGCCCAGGCCATGCCGAAGGAAAACCGGGACGATCTGTACAGAAAAGCAATCCTGCG
>JAQUXD010000103.1 GCA_028692535.1 Eubacteriales bacterium
TTTCGTCGATGCGTTTTTCATAAGAATAGCCGTAGTTTTCAGCGATCTTGGGCAGCAGCTCATCGGGGAAGATGGGGAACTGCTGATTGGTGGGGCTGTCCATCAGAAAAGAGACGCCCATGTCTGTCAGCTCGTTTTTGATCTTCATGGCCATGGCAATGGCATGACGGGAAAGCTTCATGTACAGATCGTCGGTAAACAATCCGATAAACTGCAGGGCCAGCAGACGACCCTTGGCAAACATGCCGCCGTTCTGCTTGATGATGTAGCGGAAATCCTTTTTCAGGTCCTCGTTGCGGATCACCACCGCTTCGCCGAACAGCGCGCCCTGCTTAGTGCCGCCGATATAAAAGACGTCGCAAATTTCGGTCAGAAACGGCAGGTCCAGATCGTTTCCGGGCGCTGCCAGGCCATAACCCAGACGGGCGCCGTCCAGGAACAGATATAGTTCGTATTCATCGCAGACCCGCCGCAGATCCGTTAATTCCTGCCGCGTGTACACCGTACCCAACTCCGTAGGGCTGGACACATAAACCATTTTCGGCTGTACGATGTGCTCGAAGGATTCATCGTGGAAATGCTCATAGCAGTACTCTGCCACCTGCTGTGCGTTGATTTTCCCGTTCTCTCCGGGAATCGCCAGCACCTTGTGGCCGTGGGCCTCGATGGTCCCTGTCTCGTGCCTGTTGATATGGCCGGTATCCACAGAGATGACGCCCTGATGTGTCCGGAGCGCAGAGGATATGACCGTCATATTCGTCTGGGTTCCGCCCACCAGGATGTGCACATCCACGTCTTCGGACCCGCAGGCCTGACGAATCAGCCGCCGGGCTTCTGTGGTATACGCATCCTCGCTGTACCCTTCGTGCTGCTCCATATTGGTTTCGTTGAGCAGCTTCATGATGGAGGGATGTGCCCCTTCGTTGTAATCGCAATAGAACATGATCATGGTAGTGTCTTCCCTTTCTTTTCGCTATTTCGCCCAGGCGCCTTCCCAGACGATCCTTCGATAATTGATTTGATCCGTGTCGCCTTCCGTGCTGAAGCACAGAACGGTGGACTCCGCATTCAATTCCAGTGATTTCCGCAAATCCTTGTAGCCTTCGTCGCACATCAAATGGTAGCACAGACCCAGCCCAACAGCTCCGGATTCTCCGGAGACTACGACAGGGTCGCCGGGCACCGGCGCCGCCAGGATTCGCATACCCGTAGCCGTAACAGCGTCCTGAAGCGATACAAAACTCCGAGTATAGTCCCGAAGGATCGGCCAACCCAGGTTCGTAGGTTCCCCGCAGGCCAGTCCGGCCATAATGGTATCCATTTCCCCGCCTACGAGGTGCAGCGTGCCGTCATTGGCCGAAACGGTCCGGTAATAGCAGTCTGCCTGGTCGGATTCCAAGATCACGATCTTCGGATGCTTCGGCCCGTACACGTCGGCAAAGAAGCCTGTTACAGCGGCCGCCATGGAACCGACGCCGGCCTGCAAAAGGATGTGGGTCGGCCGCAAATTCCGGGCCTCCAGTTCCTCGAAACACTCCAAAGCCATGACCGCATAGCCCTGCATGATCCAAAGCGGAATATCCGTGTATCCTTCCCAATCCTTGTCCTGGACCGTGACCCATCCGTTCTTTTCGGCCAGATCCGCCGCCATGCGGATCGTGTCGTCGTAATTTAAATCTGTGATCGTAGCCTCTGCGCCCAACGCTCTGATATTGGCGAGTCGCTCGGGAGAAGACCCCTTGGGCATAAAAATCACACATTTCTGCCCCAGTTTTTGAGCAGTCCATGCGACACCTCTGCCGTGATTGCCGTCGGTGGTGGAAACAAAAGTGATCTCTCCCAGCTGCTTCCTGATCTCCGGAGAAATCATGGTTTCATAGGGTAGTTCCTGTATGTCCAATCCCAATCTATGGGCCAGGTATGTTCCGATGGCATAGGCCCCGCCCAGTCCTTTAAAAGAATTGATTCCGAAGCGGTAAGATTCGTCCTTTACAAAAATGTGTCCCAGACCCAGTGTTTGAGCCAGACCCGGCAGCTCCGCAAGAGGAGTGATCGAGTAGGACGGGATGCTTCGGTGAAAATCCCTGGCCCGCCCAACTTCGCCTCGACCGACGATCCCGGTATTCGCAGGAGGTGTTTTTTGCAGCGTATTATTGATCCATTTCATCCTTTTACTCTCGTTTCGTTAACCGTAGATCAGCACCAGCCCCAGCAGCATGCCGATAATCATCGACGCCGCCGGCAATTTTGACCGCCACATGAGGATCGATTCGGGCAGCAGTTCGCCGAACACCACATAAAGCATGGCTCCGCTGGCGAAGCTGAGAGATATGGCGTGCCACAGAGGACTGATGGAGCCCAACATGTAACCGGTAAAGGCGCCCAGAACTGTGGGCGCACCACTGGCAGCTGTAACGGCAATGGCTTTGGATCTGCTCATGCCGCCGGCCATCAAGGGAACCGCAACGGCCATTCCCTCGGGCACATTGTGAATTCCGATGATCAGCGCTACGATCCAACCGCTTCCGTCCCAGATGGAAAGCATGTTTTCTTTTGCATAAGCCGCGCCGATGATCATGCCTTCCGGAAAATTATGCAGCGCAATGGCAGAGGCCATAATAATACCCGCCACAAACAGCTGGGAACGCTGTCCCCTGTGGACCTGAAGATGGTCGCTGTGGATCAGTTCGTCCAGATCGTCTGCCGTCCGAGGATGGCAGGAATCCACATGCGGAACTTCCGGATTGGTCTTGTAATCGATCAGATAATTGAGCAGCGCGACCACTCCATATCCCATTAGGATACCGATGATCGCCAGACCGAGATTCGCAGGCTCGGAGCCGCCGGAAGGAAACAGGGTTTCCATGATCAGATCGAAACAAACGACCGACAGCATCACACCCCCGGCAAAACTGAGAAGCAGGCTGACGGTCTTCTTGGAATCCTTCCGAAAACAGCAGCATATCACAGCCCCGACACCGGTACCGCCAATTCCCGCGACAGAGGTGATCAACAGGACCCAGGCAAGTAGACTCATAGCTATTTCCAATGCTCCAAATACGTAAGAATCGTTTCCACGGCGCCCTGCACGCCTACATTGTCCGCAAAAAGACACAGGTGATAGTTTTCCACCCGGCCCCAGCGCCGTCCGGTGTAATGCTCATAATATTTCATGCGCTGCTTGTCGGCCTCTCGGATGTATTTTTCCATTTCTTCGTCCGTATAACCGCTTTTTTCGGGCGCTACAGCTCTTTTTCGCTTGATCCGGTATTCCATGCTGGCCGAAATAAAAATATCCGCGCTGCCCTCTTCTCGAAGCACATAATCAGCGCAGCGGCCGACGATCACACAGGGGCCCTTCGCGGCCAGCGCCCGGATGATTTTGGATTGTTCGATAAAGATCGTATCGGAAAGGGAGGGTTGATAAAAAGCCGTCATAGCCATGCGCCCAAGAGAGGGCGTACTCAGATCCGGCGCTTTCTCTTCGTTGGCCGCCAGAAACTTCTCGTCGAACTCACCTTCCCGGGAAGCCAGCTTCAGAAGCTCTTTATCGTAAAAAGGAATGTCGAGCCGATGGGCAAGCTGAATGCCGATTTCCCGGCCGCCGCTTCCGAATTCCCTGCCGATGGTAATTACTTTTTGATTCATTGGGTCCTCCTGACATCGTTCTTCAAATGACGCACGCTTATTATACCTTGTTTTGCGGCAAATCGGAACCACTGTTTCCGGAAGCAGAAGCTTTTTTGCGGGTCCTTCGCTTTGATAATCCCTCGTGGAGCAGGATCATCAGCGATGCCAACAGACCGGCCAGACTCACTCGAAATCCGGGCTTGCCCAAGGGATACGTAAACCGAATATCTGTGACGCCCTGACGGACCACCATCAGATTGTTTTCGTTGCCCAATTCGGAAGTCGTTTCGAAGATGTCCTGCCAGGCCAGCGTCGTGTTTACACCGCTGTAATCAGAGCGGATCCGCATGCCGTTGTCGCTGTGTTCGATGTCCAGTGGGACCAGTTGCCGATGCGGCAGTTTTTGGTACGGAACATCCAGCAGGGAACTCAGCAACTTAAATATTTCGTAGTCTTCGGCATCAATCGCATGGAATACAAGATTGAAACCCAAAAACAAGATGTTCGGATCCTCGTTGTACCCGGCCCAGATCAAGCGTTCTCCCGAATAATCCGCATATCCCTTGATATGATCCAGTTCTACCAGATACTGCGTATTCCAGGTCGTATATTCTTCAGGAAACGGTCCGGCCAAGATCTTTTCATCGCCATAGTACATGTCCGGGAAGCGGTTGACAAAGGAAATGCCCGAAACATAGACATCCAAAAAGTTCATTCGCTGCGTCACGGGATCGAAGGGTACATGGGTCACATCGATCACCACTCTGATGCCGCGCGCTGCCAGAGCGCGGACCAAATCTTCTGCGGCCTCCTGATCCCGAAAGCTGAAACCGGAAAGGAAGACTGTTTCGTACCCTTCAAAATCTTCGATCCGGTAGTCGTCCAGCGCATCGGAAACGCCCACGGAAAAGGACGGAAAGTAAAGCGGGACCGTGTCGGCAAAAGCACCGATCGCTATGCCTTCATAGTCCGTGATCAGGCCGAATTCCGGTGGTGTATCTACATGGAAGATATACATTTTGTCTGTTTTGCGGACCAACCGGTATCCGGATCTGGCGGCTTCGGAGACCATGTCGTTCTCCGTCCGTTGGTTTTTTCCCAAAGATTCCGCATGGATCGCCACGGTGTCGTTGCCCATTTCCAGGCTGCGGTCAAACAGATAGAGATAGTTTTCTGATTCCAGAGCAGTGTTCAGCAGGACGATGTTCGATGCGGTTTCGGCAGCCTGCCAGGCCCAGCCGTAGGTGTATGACACCGCATCATCGCCGGTACAAAGCGCCCAGGAAGGATAAGAACCAAACACGCTCAGGTCCATGATTGCCGCTCGCTGCGTCGTGATTCCTTTGATTGTCGACAGCTCATGAGCCAGTGTCCGGGAGTGATCCACGGCATAGCGTCCGAAGGATAAGGATGGAATGCAATCCAAGCCGAGCACCACCACGAAAAAGATGCAGGCCCATCGCCGAATCGTTTGCCATTCCATCATCGAGAAGAAGAAAAACGCATACGCAAACGTAGTGAAACGGATCATCCAAAACAGTTCGCTGGCCGGAAATTGAAGGAGTATGGGAATAAAAGCCGGTGTGATGGCAACCACCAGCAAGAGCGCAAAATAGTAACCCGCCCGGTTTGCTTTCGGGGCAAACACCCCGCCGATCAGAGAAAGGACCACGACAGAAAGTCCGAAGTAGAAGGGGCCGGCATCGGCCAGTCTTGCCAAAGGGTCCAGCTGGTCGGCAAACCGAAAAGCAAGGGCCTGCATGACCACAGCAGTGGAAGACGCATTCATGGATACCAGACCGCCCGACAGCGCCGGGATTAGCCAGAGCCCGGTGAGCATGATCCCCGAAAGCATGGCCAGCAAAACGCGCAACCTACAGATGTATTCCCGGCGGCGAAGGCTGTCGAACACCAAAAACACAAAGACGGCGATCCCCGACATGGCGGCAATCATCACATGCGCCAGCACCATCAGCGCGGAAATCAGGATCAGGCCAAGTAAAGCCGGGCTTTTCTTTTCCCGAAGGTACAGCCAAAGAAAGAAAATCAGATATGGGATCAGCGTGATCGCCAGCATTCTGGGCAGATTTCCTTCGTTCAGAAAGACACGAATGTTGTCCGGCATAAAAAACCACAGCAAGGCGATTATCAGTCCCAGAAAAGGCCTTCGGGTTCGAACGCCCAATGCGATCCAAGGCAGTCCGCCTAAAAATGCGGACAGCGCAAAGTAGAGATAGTATGCAATCTGCATGTCGCCCTGCGTCAAAAAGCGCAAGCCCGCCAAGACGTAGTATGAAAGCGGAGGCCAGTAGCGGTACAGTTGGATCCCGTTGTACCAGTATGGTGTATAGAGCGGATAGCTCGTACCGTTTTGCAGACCTTGATAC
>JAQUXD010000007.1 GCA_028692535.1 Eubacteriales bacterium
CCCTACAGCTTTTTCCACTGGGGCTTTCCGGCCTGGAGCGTCTACGCCGCAGGCACTGTTCCCCTGGCCTACAGATATTACGTACGCAGAAAAGAAGGTCTCAACCTGCAGGCCGTATGCAGCGGTGTCCTGCCCGGCAGCACGCAAGGAATACTCAGCAGAATCATCAATATCGTCTTTATCATCGGTATTCTGGGCGGACTGACCATTACATACGGCACAGGCATTCCCATGCTGGCCAATAACCTGGCCAACTCTATAGGCACCAGCGAAACCTTTATGGTCTACGCGTTGCTGATCGGTCTCACCACCCTTACCTTTGCCACCAGCACCTACATCGGCATTGAAAAGGGCATGCAAAACCTGTCCCGCATGACCACCTGGTTTTCCCTGGCGCTGTGCCTCATTTTCTTAATGGGCTCCCCGCTGTTTTCCCTTTCGAACACCTTCCAATCCCTGGGCATCATGGCCGACAAGTTTGCGCTTATGCTCACCTATCTGGACCCCATCCGAGGCGGCGGATTCCCCCAGGACTGGACCGTTTTCTATTGGGCCTGGTGGATCGGCCTGGCGCCCTGGATGTGGATTTTTATTGCCAAGATCTCCAGGGGCAGAACCGTTCGCTCCGTGGTCGGCGGCGTGGTCGTTGCCGGCTCCGTCGGATCGTTCCTTTTCTTCGGGACCATTTCCAATTACGGACTCCACGCACATCTCACCGGTGCCGTCGATATCGTGCAGACCATGGCAGATCAGGGCATCAGTCAGATCATTTCCGAACTGTCTCTATCGCTGCCCCTGGGCAAGGTTGTGCTTGCTCTCTGGTTCATTTCCGGATTCCTTCTTCTGGTGACCACCATGGACTCGGCTACCTATACGCTGGCGGAAGCCTCGACCCTGGGGCTGAAGGTCGGAGAAGACCCCTCCAGAAACCTTCGACTGTTCTGGGCCGTGATGCTGGCGGTGGCGCCTCTCTGCCTACTCTATGCCGGGCAGAGCATCCCCGGCGGCACGCCCTTGGGCGGTCTCCAGGCCATGCTGATCATCACCGCGGTCCCGGTCTCCATTACGATTCTTTTCGCCATGATCTCTGCATATCGCTGGTTCAACGAGGACTTCGGAAAATACACCCGAGAAGAGATCATTGCCGGGGCACAGCCGGCGAGCTTGATCACCGAAGAATAAATTTCATATTGCCAGCCACACAAAAATGCCCGCCTGCTAAGGCGGGCATTCATTTTTTTCATCAGCCGCAAAACGCCATAGCCGCGGTCAGATAGACCCGATAGCTTTCTTCCAAGGCGTCGGGGTCCAGACGCTCTTCTTTCGAGTGGGCCAGGGTCAGGTCACCGGGTCCGTAGACGACCACCGGCATTTTACCGTAATGACCGAAGAGGCCCGCATCGGTCCAGCAAGTACAGCCCGTCAAGCGGGCGGGCTTGCCGGAGACAGCTTCCAGACTCGTCTTCAGGACCTGAACCAGAGGTTCGTCCTCCTTTTGCTCCATGCCCTGATGAACGTATCCACTCTTCATGACGCTGCTGTCCAGCACCTTGAGCGTGCAACGAAAGTCCGGATCCTTGCGGGACAGGTCCTCCACGATATCCGACAGCTCCCGGTACATACTCTCGTAGGTCTCCAGGCCGGGGATAAAGCGCCGATCCATCTGGACGACACACTCTCCTGCCACGGTAGACAGCTGGGTGCCGCCCCGGATCACGCCGATGTTCAGCGTGGGGCAGCCCATGAAGGGATGACAGCGCGCCTTCAGCCGGGGCGCCAGCTGCTCCTGGAGAACCTGGATAAGCCGGGTCGCTTTCAGGATCGCATTGACGCCTTCGTCCTGCCGCCCTCCGTGGACAGTCTTTCCGTGGAGGATGAATTCAAACCATTCCAACCCTTTCTGAGCAATGGCGATGGCGTCTCGGCCCATGGCCTCGCCGACGATGACGGCATCAGCATGCATTCCGCTTTCCAGCAGCGCAATGGTACCGATACTGCTCTCTTCTTCGTCGGCAACAGCAGAAAAGATCAGTTCGCCCAACAACACCGTACCGGTGCGCTTCAATGCGATCAGCACGCCCATCATGGCGGCCAGGGCACCCTTCATATCGGTAGTCCCCCGCCCGTACAGCATTCCGTCCTTCAGGCGCGGTTCAAAGGCTTGAAGCATGTCGTAGGCCGGGACTGTATCCATGTGTCCGTTCAGCATCAGAGATCGGCCGGCGCCGGCGCCGGCCAGACGCGCGATCACATTGCAGCGTCCGCCGACGAGATGCTGAATACGGCAGTCGATATGTTCTTTTTTCAGAAGGTCGACAATATAATCCGCAACAGCCTGTTCCTGCATCGGAAGACCGCTGTAAGAAGGAATTGCCACCAGGTCGGAGGTCCAGCGAAGCAATTCTTCTCTGCTCACGGCACTGAAAAGGATTTCTTTCTTTTCTCTTATCATCGTCTCACTCATTTCCCGCTATGTGCTCAGTGCTGCTCCTGTGCTCTTCCTGGACAGGGAAGCACGCTACCGAATGACCCGGAGCCACTTCCATCAATTCCGGCTGTTCCTGCCTGCAACGTTCCGTTGCCCGGGGGCACCGACTTGAAAACTTACAGCCCGTGATCTCGACGGCCGCATTGGGCGTCTCTCCTTCCAAGACCGGCCTTTCACCTTCTCGGGTCTGCCCCGGCACAGGCATAATGGCCATCAAGGCTTGCGTATAGGGATGCAGTCCCGCCTTGATGATTTCATCGGCAGTACCGATTTCCATGACCCGCCCCAGGTACATGATGGCGATCCTGTCCGAAATCAGCCAGGCCAAGGACAGATCGTGAGTGATAAACAGATAGGCGATCCCCTTTGTGTCCCGGAGGTGGATCATCAGTTTCAGGATCCCGGTACGAATGGATGCATCCAGCATGGACACCGGCTCGTCGGCCACGATGAACCGAGGACCGAGAATCAGCGCACCGGCAATGACCACCCGCTGCCGCTGTCCGCCGGACAACTCGTAGGGATAACGGTAAAAGTAATCGTCCGCCGGCGTCAGTCCGGCCTGCTCCAAAGCTTCCCGGACCCGCTGCTCCCTCTCCTCCGATGTTTTGACCAATCCGGCCACATCCAAAGGCTCTGCCACGATATCAATAATATAGTGGCGGGGATTCAATGCCTGATACGGATCCTGAAAAACCATCTGAGCATTCTGTCGGAATGCCTTGAGCCCTTCCCGATCCTGGGAAACCGGCGCTCCTTCGAAGACCACCGCGCCCTCCGTAGGCTGAACCAACTGGAGGATCGCCTTGCCGACGGTGGTCTTTCCGCTTCCGCTCTCGCCCACCAACGACAGAATTTCACCCCGGTCGATGGTAAAAGTAACCCCGTCCACCGCTCGGACGACTTTTTTCTCTTTGGATAAAAGGCCGCTGAGAAATCCTTCTCTGATTTCGAAATGGACCTTCAATCCGTCGACGCGTACCAACGCTTCCCGGGCATCTTTCATTGTCTTGCCTCCTTGAGATGACAAGCGACGATATGCTTGCCGCCCACATTGACAGGTTCGGGCGTCTGAGCTATACAGATATCGCAGGCAAATTCACATCGGGGATGAAACGCGCAGCCACTCGGCGGATCCAGCAAATTCGGCGGAAAGCCCTCGATACCGGCGGGAACTGTTTTCGGACCTTTTACATTAGGAAAACAGCCGATCAAACGCTTGGTGTAGGGATGCCGGGCATCTTCAAAGATATCCTTGACACTGCCCGTCTCTACGATTTTGCCCGCGTACATCACCGCGATCTTGTCGCAGGTCTCGCCGAGAATGGCCAGGTCATGAGTAATGAGGATCATGCCCATGGACAGCTCTCTGCGAAGCCGTTCCAGCAGGTTGAGGATCTGGGCCTGGATCATTACATCCAGTGCGGTAGTGGGTTCGTCTCCGATGATCAGCTTCGGATCGCAGGCCAGCGCCATGGCGATCATGGCCCGCTGCTTCATTCCGCCGGAGAATTCGTGTGGATAATGCTTATACCGATCTGAAGGGATTTCCACCAGCTCCAGAAGATCCTTTGTCTTGCGCAAAGCATCGGCTTCGGAAGCTTTTTCGTGCAGCACGATGGCTTCCGAGATCTGCTTGCCCACGGTCATGACGGGATTCAACGCGTTCATGGCGCCCTGAAAGATGATGGACACGTCCGTCCAGCGCCGCCGGCGCAACTCGCTTTCCGGCGCAGGGATCACATCCCGCCCATCCAGCAGGATCTGGCCGCCTACGATCCGCCCTTCTTTGGGCAGCAGGCGTGCGATCGACAAGGCGCTTGTGGTTTTACCGCAGCCCGATTCTCCCACCAGGCCCAAAGCTTCTCCGTGTTCCAGATCGAAGCTCACGTCGTCCACGGCCTTGAGCATGCCCTTGGAGGTTTTGAAATACGTTTTCAGGTTGTTCACTTCCAGCAGTTTCACGCCTTTACCTCTCTTTCAGTTTGGGATTCAGGATCTCGTCAAAGGCGTAACCCATCAGTGTAAAGGCCAGGACCACCGCGACCACGCAAAGCCCCGGCGGAAGGAAATACCACCAGGCACCGGTGCTCGTGGCCCCGGTCTCAAAGGCGTAATGCAGCATCATCCCCCAGCTGGCGTGGGCCGGATCGCCCAGCCCCAGAAAGCTCAGGGTCGTCTCCGAGGTGATCGCTGCCGCAGCGATCAGGATCGTGTTGGCAAAGACCAGAGGAAATACATTGGGCAGGATGTGATGCAACATGATGTGCCCGCTTCCGGCACCGATGGACACCGTTCGTTCCACAAATTGATTTTCCCGCACAGATAGCGTCTGGGATCGGACGACCCGGGCGGTTCCCGCCCAGCTTGTAACACCGATCACCACGATAATGTTCCAGATGCTGGTGCCCAGAATGGCCGCCAGGACCATCATCAGCGGCAGCCATGGAATCACCAGAAAAAAGTCTGTAATACGCATCAGGACGTTATCTACGGCCTTGCCGCTGTATCCGGAGACGATCCCGATGACCGTACCGATCACCATGGAGATCCCTGTAGCCAATGCCCCGACCAAAAGGGAGATCCGGGATCCGGCGATCAGATAGCCCAGCACATCCCGGCCCATGTCGTCGGTACCCAGGATATGACCGGGTCCCGGCGGGTTGAGCATGTCTTCCACTTCGCCGAATTCCAGGACGCTAAATGGCACCAGCAAGGGTCCGAAGATCGCTACCAGAATAAAAAACAACAACACCACAGTTCCGAACAGAGCCATTTTGTTGGCCAAAACCTGGCTGACAAAGGCCTTGATCTTGCGCTTTCTCAACTTGGCTTTCACACTATTTCCACCCATGGCTCAACCTCCCATGCTCTTGACCCTGGGGTCGACCACTTCGTACAGGATATCCGACAGGAAGTTGGCCAGGATCACCGTTACCGTAGTAAGCAGAAACACGCCCTGCAGCAGTGGATAATCCCGGTTGACCAAAGCGCCGTACATCAGATTGCCAAGGCCGGGCCAGGAAAACACCGTCTCGATCTGGATGGCGCCGCCGACGATCAAGCCCAGATTGATGGCGATCAGCGTGATCATGGGCAGCATGGCATTGGGCATGGCGTGGCGCCGCAGCACATATCCGTTGGAAAATCCTTTGGCCTTTGCCGTCGTGATGTAGTCCTCCGAGAGCACATCGATCATGGTGCTGCGCATGGTGATGGCGTATTCGCCGATCATCACCAGCGCCATACAGGCCATAGGCAGGACCATATGACGGACCACATCGTTGATATAAGCCCAGGTGTCTGCAAAAACCCGTCCCGGCGTCACCATCCCGTTGATGGGGAAGAGGCGCAGGTTGACACAAAAAATCAAGATGAGCATCATACCCAGCCAGAACGTGGGCATGGAATACAGCAGCAGAGAAGTGCTCAGCAGACCGGTGTCGATGGCTTTTCCCCTCTTCCAGGCGGACACAATCCCGAAGATGATACCCACCACGATGGCAAGGACCTCCGCCACACCCAGGAGAATGACGGTGGGAAGAATGCGGGAACCGATCACCTCAGCCACCGGTTTTTTATAGATGAAGGATGTGCCCAGATCCCCGGTAAACAGATTTTCCAGATAGACAAAGAATTGCTGGTACCAGGGCAGATCCAACCCGTACATCTCCCGGATATTGGCCACCATTTCCGGTGTGGTTTTTCCGCTTCTGGACAACATGCTCAGGATATCTCCCGGAAGGATCCGAAAGAGGAAGTAGTTGAAGACCAGGACGAAAAAAATGGTGATGGCTGCATAGAGCAGCTTTTTTGCAATGCGTTTCTTGTTCATGGCGCTTCCTCTGCAAAACAGGCGGCGGAAACCGCCGCCTGCACTTGCCCGGCTGCTACTGCGCAGCCTTCATATTCATATAGTTCCACGCGGTCATGTTCAGGAACAATCCGCCGGTCTCAGAGGGGACCCGGACATAATTCGTCCACTTGTCCGAGCGGATGGCCTGGATATAGTTGTCATAGGCATAGACGATATAATGGCCATTTTCGTAGGCGATCTTCTGCATCTCCTGTACCATGGCGATCCGCTCCGCTTCGTCCATGACGGTCATCTGTTCGTAGAACAGCTCGTCATAACGGGCATCGGAATATCCGGTCTCGTTCAGGTTCCACCATTCATCGGTGATAAAGATCCGGGTGATCACCGAGGGATCCACATCGGCGCCCCAGCCCCAGATGTACATGTCGTAGTCCCCGGTGTAGATCAGATCTGTCAGCGCGCCGCTGTCCATGGTGACCAGATCCAGCTCGATACCTGCCAGCGCGCAGCCTGCAGCCATCATCTGGGCCGTCTTCACTTCCGGGGTGTTGTCTGCGATGGAGATCAGCTCAAAGGACAGCTTCGTTCCGTCGGCCGCCTCCCGGATCCCGTCGCCGTCGGTGTCTTTGTATCCGGCGGCTTCGAGCATGGCGGCAGCTTTGTCCGGATCGTAGTTCCGAAGCTCCGCCGGCGTGGGTTCATAGTGGTATTTGTCTCCGGGATTGACGATCGTGGTGCCCACATCTCCGGCATCGCCGTAGGCCATGCTCACGATCTTTTCTTTGTCGGTGCAGTATTCGATCGCATGGCGAACGACCTTATCCTTGAGCAGCGGATGGGCTTGGGGCACTTCGGATTCGGGCCAAGTATTCAGCGCCACGTATGAAAAACCCGGGATATCTGCCAGCACCAGGTCCACTTCTTCGGCGCTTTCCATCTGCTCGATCTGCGCCGCCGTCAGTCCGCTGGTTCCGTCGATTTCACCAAGCAGCAAAGCTTGGGCAGCAGTGTCCGCATTTTCATACAGCACGAAAACGATGTTCTGTACATCTCCGGGTATCTCCTGGAAATAGTCTGCGTTCTTCGTCAATTTAATAAAGCCTTCGCCTTCGGTATCGAATCTGAACGGACCGGTTCCGATAGGAGTCTCGTTGCCGTAGTTGTACGGGTCATCCAGTCCTTCCCAGATGTGCTTGGGCACGATGGGCGAGGTGTTCATGAGCATATTGGCTTTCGGCGCTTCCGTTGTCATCACTACTGTGAAGTCGTCGGGACAGCTGATGTCCACGATCCCTTCGTTGTAGCCGGCATACATGTAGGCTTCCTGTGCCGTGAACAGTTCATAGGAAAACTTTACATCCGCCGAGGTAAAAGGTTCGCCGTCATGCCATTTGACGCCTTCGGCCAGATGGAAGGTCCAGGTAAGCTGATCATCGGATACTTCCCAGGTTTCGGCCAGGCAGGGCATCCGCTCCAATTCCGTGTCGTAGCGCACCAGCGGATCGTAGATCAGCAGCAGCAGCTCAAACGATACTGCCATCCAGGATGAAAGCGGATTGAGTGTATCCACTTCTTCGGATAACGCGAAAGTAAAGGTTTTCCCCTCCTCCACGCTTCCGCCGCCCCCGCAGCCGGCCGCCGAAAACAGCATGGCCAGGGTCAGCAGAATGGCGATCATTTTCTTCGCATTCATTCGACTTGCCTCCTTTATTCCTTTTCTCAGGAAAATCAATCTGCAATGTAGAATTTCTATCTTTAAAGCACTCCGCTTTCAAGAACCTCGAACTTTTTTTGATCTGCATCCAGCCGAGTCATCACACCCATGGGCAGCGTGGCCAAATCTTCGGTATGGCCCAATGGCAATCCATAGAGGACCGGCACGCCCAGATCTTTCAGATAATATTCAAACACCTCTTCCACACCGACATCGGAATAGAAGCCCGGATCGTGTTTCCGAGGGACACAGTCCTTGCACTCGCCTACCAGAACGCCGGCCACACCCTCGAGCTTTCCGGCATTGCGCAGATGGGACAAACTGTGATCGATGATCCAGGGTTCGGTCTCCACTTCTTCCAGAAGCAGGATCTTTCCCGCGGTGTCGACTTCATACCGTGTACCCAGGGTGGCGCATACCAGCGTCAGATTACCGCCCGTAAGGATTCCTTCCGATTTTCCGGGCGCTATGGTATAGAGCCACTTCTTGACATCCGCCAAGGGAATCTCTCCTATGGGAGAGGTCTGTCCAATGGCTTTAAAGAAGTACTCCTTCGTATACTCCGTAAGATCCCGGGTGTTGAATCGAGCCATGCCCGGTCCGTGAAATGTGACCAGCCCCGCAAAGCGGCCGATGGCCATGTGCAGGGACGTCAAATCGCTGAACCCGGTAAAAATTTTAGGATTTTTCGCGATGGCGTCATAGTCGATCCTGTCGATGAGCTGGGCAGATCCATAGCCGCCCTGAGTCACAAAAATAGCGTCGACGTCATCCCTGCGAAACATTTCGTTGAGATCGTCGGCGCGTTCCGCTTCCGATGCGGCGGTGAAGCCATGGCATTTATTCACATTTTTTCCGAGCACCACCCGATATCCCATGGCCTCGATATACTCGACCGCGCGAGGGATCTCGCTCCGTGTCTCCGACGGGCTGGACGGAGAAATCACACCGATGGTGTGTCCTTTTTCCAGGTGTTTGGCCTTGATCATGCGTTCTCCTTTTCGATCCGGGATCTTCATCTGAGTCAAAGCAAAAGCTGATTGGTTCACGATATGAACATAATGTTCATATCGTGATTTTATAATACATCAACCGATTTGAGATTACAACAACCTTTTTTCGTCACAAGACGCAAAGGATCCGACCGCCGAACAATACGGCGGCCGGACCTGATATCAACCTTTGCGATAATCTGATTAACGGATACTACACGCCCCAGGCCACCGCCGCAACGATGAGAACGGCCTGCAAAGCGAACATCATAATAAACAAGGGTGTAATGAATTTGTACCACTTGTCCATACCGATGCCCATGATGCCGCACTCCGTAGCAACGGCCGTGGGCCAGAACATGTTGGAGAATCCGTCACCGAACTGGTAGGCAACGACGGCTACTTCCCGGGACAATCCCACCAGATCGGAAAGCGGAGCCATGATCGGCATCATGACCACTGCCTGGCCTGAGCCGGAAGGTATAAAGAAGTTAACGATATTCTGAACGATCAGCATGCCGACCCCGGCAATCGATGCAGGCATATTGCCCACCAGTCCCGCCAGGAAATTGACCGAGGTATCGATCACCTGTCCCTGTTCCATCACCAAAGAGATGGCCCGGGCAAGTCCTACAAGCATGGCGCCGAACAGCGCGCTTTTGCATCCGTTCACAAACATTTCAGCCATTTCCGAAGTGGTCATCCGATTCACGATCATCGTGGCAATCATAAAGACGAAGAACAATGCAGCCAGTTCAGACAGATACCAGCCGTACATCACGATACCGAAGGCGATGCCTGCGATCAGAAGAACGAATCCGAAAAGACTGATCTTCTGCGCCTGGGTGAACGGCAACTGCATAACCTCATCTCTGGACTTGACGTTCTCCATGCCCCGCAGTGCGTCGGGATCCCCGTACATAATGCTCTTCGTGGGATCCTTGCGGACTTTTGCGGCATAACGCATCACATAGGTAATGGTCAGTGCCATGAACAGGAAGAAAGCAATGAAGCGAAGCACAGTCACCTTTTCGTGGATCATGGGGACTTGGGCAACAGAACTTGCAATGCCAATGGTAAAGGGATTGAGGATGGCGGCCGCAAACCCTGTGGCAACGCCGACAAAAACGATGGCGCCGCCCACGATCCGATCATACCCCAATGTAACGGCGATGATCATAAAGGCGGGTATCAGACCGTAGGTCTCCTCATACATCCCGATGGTGGTGCCGCCGATGGCAAACAGGATCATAAAGATCGGAATGATCATGTGATCCTTGCTGCCCAGCTTGCGCAACATGGCTCCGGTAAGAGCATTCAGCGCGCCGGTTTCGGACAGAACATAAACATAAGCTGCAGCAAAAAGTATGAAAAATATAATATCGCCGGCCTGCACCACACCATCAAAGATGGATATGACCATTCCCCAGGGGCCGATGGGAGATTGTTCCTCCGCTAGCTGAAAGCTTCCCGGAACAACGAGATCTCTGTCGAGTTCTTCGTTGTATTCGTATTGGAAACTACCTGCCGGAAGGACCCAAGTGAGCACCATGCTCAGTGCGATGATGATGATCATGATCACATAAGCGTGAGGCATTGAGAACTTCTTCTTTTTGGTTTTGCCCTCATTCATTTCCTTTTCCTCCTTTAATTTACTTTCTATCTCGCAGCTGTTTCTTCGCTGTTTCGATCTGTTCCGGGCGCACGGCCAGGTCCATGGCCATACCGGCCATGGCACAAATGGTCTGATGCATTTTTTTCCTTGCTTCAGGGCTGTCTACCAGCTTCAGGGCGCTTTCCTCGTGGGCATAGAAAACATTCTCGCCATCCAGCCCCACCTCCACATATGCCGTCGGACAGGCGTGGCTTACATTGCCCACATCCGTGGAGCCTGCAGCCTGGGCAGCCATCTCCGGCGTCACCGTCGGAGTCATGCCGTTGTCCGCAAAATAAGCATCTGCCAACGCCTGCAGCACAGGCAGGTTGATCAGATTGTCCATGGGAAGTTCCGGGTTTTTGATCTTGAGCTTGGCGCCGGTCATCAAGGCCGCCCCTTTTGCCACGTTTTCCACGCGGGGAATCACCGTATCCAGATAACCTCTGGTGTCGGAGCGGATGTAAAACAGACAGTTGGCCTTATCGGGAACGATGTTGGCCGCCTGTCCGCCTTCGGTGACGATGCCGTGGATCCGAACATCGGGCTTTACGTGCTGGCGCAGCGCGTTGATGCCCGCATACAGAAGCTGAACTCCGTCCAGGGCATTGATGCCACTCCAGGGAGCTCCCGCCGAATGGGAGGCTTTTCCTCTGTATTCGAAAATACGCGCGTCCATGGCCAACGCTACGGAACAGGTGGACGTCGCATGAGACAGATGCGCCTGAAACGCCGCGTCCACATCGTCGAAAACACCTCGGCGGACCATTTCCACCTTTGTTCCATAGGTTTCTTCCGCCGGCGTTCCGATCAGGGCGACCCTGCATCCTGCCCGGTCGGCCAGCCTGGCCAACACAACCGCTGCGCCCAGCGCTGTGGACGCAATCCAATTGTGGCCGCAAGCGTGTGCGTTTTTCTTTTCCTTTCCGTATCCCGGAAGGGCGTCATACTCCGCAAGGAAAGCAAACAGCGGCCCTTTCGTTCCGTATTCGGCCCGAAAGGCCGTGTCAAACCCGGCATAGGGATATTCCACGGAGAAGCCCTTTTTCTCCATAAATTCAGCCAGGTACTTCGAAGAAACAAATTCTTCGAGCCCCAGCTCCGGATGACGAAAAATAAAGTTGTTCACTTCCTCGAATTCAGCTGCGTACGAACGCTCGGCTTCCTTCACCATTTTTTGGATCTCTTTGCGATTCATCGATTCACCTCCGCAATGATCTGTGCTACAATTCTGTTATGGAAAACGATCCCAACAAAAATCTGAATGCTTTCAGAGGGTGGCTTCTGGTGTTTCTGCTGATGCATGCACCCATTGCCCTCTATAATTTTACGGGAGGCCTGACCCTGGTGGGGACCTTCATTCGGGAAGGCGCTTCCTGGTGGTTTATCCTGCTTTACGGCATGCTGTCCTTCGTTTTGCCGACGGCCATTTTCCTATTGCTCAGACGCAACCCCGCATTCCGCTGGGTCTACGCAGGCTATGCGGTCCTGATGTCCTCCAACTTCCTGATGCAGCAGGGTGTCAACGCCGTTTCCGTATCCGTTTCAGTCCTGTGCACAGTCCCCTGGCTCCTGTATGTTTTCCGCTCCCGGCGTGTTGCCGCTGTACTTGCCCATCGCCGTCAATCAGAGGAATAAGGCAAGATGGCAGTCGGGATTTTTAATTGTCGTTCATTGTGCGAACAACTTGTTCGTATGATGATTTGATGATATACTACTTTTATTAAAATCTCAATCGCATTTTTCATATAAGAGGGCGTTATGCAAAAAAATAATTTCATCCACACAGGCGACAAGATCGGCAGCATCGATAAAGCGCTGACACTATTGGAAGTGCTGGCCACCGAGCCCTATGCATTCGCCATCGCAGAAATCGTGAGCAAGACCGGATTCAACCGAACCACGATCTACAGAACACTTCAAATCCTGCTGAATCGGGAATACGTGCACTACGATAAAGAGCGTGATAAATACCAGATCGGCCATGCCACTTATCACGCCGGCACGATCTATCTGCACAACAACAGCTATCAGGACAAGGTGATGGAGATCTTAGTGGAGATTTCCGAGCTTACAAAGGAATCCGTGGGGATGGCCGTCCGGGAGGGAGACAAAATCATGTCGCTGCTGGAGGTTGAGATCCATCAGCCCATGAAGTTCAACGATTTTCCGGGAAAGTATTTCCCGCCCAACAAGGGCTCCTACGGCAAGTGCATCATGGCCTATCAAAGCGAAAAAACCATCGACCGGATCCTGGACGGGCAGGTTTTCGAAAAAACCTGCTACAATACGCTGACCACGAAAGAAGAGCTGAAGAACGAATATGCAAAGATACGGGAGCAGGGATACGTGACCAGCATTGATGAGCTCTATGTGGATGTAGTGGGAACGGGTATTCCTATTTTTGACCGCAACGGACAGGTGAACGCCGTAGTGGCAGTGGCTTTTTTCAGGGAAGAAGGCTGGACTGAAAAGCTGGAACGCTTTACAAAGCTGTTGCTCAGCTATCAAAATAAGATCGAAAAGTGTATGCCTTAATCACTGCAGGACAAAGAAGGCTCGCTTAGAGAATAAAGGACCCGATCGTGAATCAACGATCGGGTCCTTCTGATGTTCGGGCATTCAAAGCGAATCAGCCTTTGATATACAGCGCATCCACTGCGCACAATCCTTTTTCGTACAGGAAGACCGGGTTGATGTCCAGCTCGGCCATTTCGTCGGTGTGCGCACAGGCAAAACGGGAAATTTCAACTAAGGCATCGGCGAAGGCTTTCTTGTCCAACGCCGGCTGCCCGCGGTAACCGTCCAGCAAACGCACGCTCTTGAGCGAATCGATCATATCACCTGCTTCCCGGATCGAAAGCGGCGCCAGACCCAAAGCGGTGTCTTTAAATACTTCCACATAGATGCCGCCCAAACCGCACAGGACGCAGGGACCGAACTGAGGATCATTCTTGACACCGATGATCAGCTCCGTCCCCGGCTTCATCATCTCGCAGACCTGGACTCCCTCGATTCGAGCGCCGGCATCATACGCCTTTGCGTTTGCCAGGATGGCGTCGAAGGCCTCCTCGGCTTCCTTCGCGTTGCGGATGTTCAGCTTGACGCAGCCCGCATCGGATTTGTGCAGGATATCCGGACTTTCCACCTTGACCACCGCTTTTTCCAAGCCCAGGCTTTCAAAGAGACGGCCGGTTTCCTGTCTTGTGGCCGCCACGCCGAAACGGCCGCAGGGAATCCGATCCCGGATCAGCATTTTGCTGGCGGTTTCCGTCAACGCCTCTCCCGCAGGTCGACCCTTCCCGGGGAAGCACAGATTCAAGTCCTTCTGGGACACATCGTATGCCGCGAACTTCAGAATATTCTTTACGATCTTAAACGCGTACGCCGGAGGCGGCAGTATGGGCACGCCCAGGTCCGCCAGTCGCTTGACATACTCAGGATTCCGGGTGTTTTCCATGTAAGGCAGGATCATTACCGGCACGGACCACTCTTCTTTGGCCAGCCGTTCCACGGCGTGGGCGATATAATCCACACAGGGATCCACCACGTTTTCCAAGAGCGTAAAACCAACCAGCATCAAGTCCACGTTGGGATCCTTCATGATTGTGCCGTAGGCTTCCGTCAACGCTTCCTCGCTGTAAGCCAGAGTGGCAGTCATGTCCAGGGGATTGCTCACATGGGCATAGGAGGGAAGCATCGCCCTGAGTTTTTCCACAGTGACCGAATCGTAATCCGGGTACTCCAGGCCGTTCAGATGAGCGATGTCGGCAGAGATCCCTGTCTCGCCGCCGGAAAGGTTGGCCGATGTAAGACCGTGGCCCTTGGGCAGTTTTTTCAGTACAGCCAGTGCCTGAGCCGTAGACATCAATTCCTGCAGATCGTCCACCCGGATAACGCCAAACTTTTCGAACAGCGCATCATAGACCCGGTCGGCGCCTGCCATGCTGCCGGTATGGGAAGCAGCCACCTGCTGCCCTTTTTCGGACCGTCCCACTTTATGGACCACCACAGGTTTGCGGATCTCCGCCGCCCGCTTCAGAGCTGCGATGAACCGCTTGGGATCATTGACGCCTTCCAGATAGAGCGCCACGACCCTGGTATCGGGGTCTTCCACTAAAAATTCAAGATAATCCTCCATGGTGACGACTTTGGAATTACCGGAGGATATCCCGTAGGAGAAACCGGGAACGGGGCTGTCCATCATGGACAGGACGAACTGTCCGCTCTGAGAGACCAGACCGATCCCGCCGGTGCGGTCCCGATCCTCGGATACGAATGCGAAGGGGAAAATCTTGTCTACTGTATTGATGTAGCCGCCGCAGTTGGGACCCATGATGGGCATGTCCAGCTTTTTACACAGAGCGATCAGCTCCTTCTCGTCTTCTTTTCCTTGTTCGTCCACTTCTCCGTAGCCGCTGGCGAAGATCACGGCGGCCCGGGCGCCTGCGGCGGCGCCTTCCTCCAGGATGCCGTTCACTGTCGGTTTCGGGGTGCACACCACCATCAGGTCCACCTGCTCGGGCAGGTCGGCCATGCTCTTGAAGCAAGGCACGCCGAAGACCGACGCCCGGGTGGGGCTTATAAAATAGTACTTGTCCGGAGACATGTATTTCATAACGTTTCTGCAGGTGTCGGAGCCGAAACCGGTTTTTTCCGAAGCGCCGACCACTGCAATTTTGTTGGGTTTCAGCAGTTTCTTGATGTTCATTGTGCCGTCTCCATTCCTTTGCGGAAGCAAGCCTCATTGGCTGGAATTTTTTTCCCTTTCGCCTCGAAGTAGTCATTGATCTGAGCCAACAGGAACTCCGGATCAAACAGATCCGTTGCCGCAGCCAGGACCCCGATCATGGCGATGTTGGCACCCCTGGGGTTGCCCAGATCGGCAGCGATATCCGTCACCGGCGCTTTAACGACACGAATGTCGTCCCGATAAGTACGATTTTCGTCCACTAGGGAAGAATTGACAAGCAGAAGACCGCCGGGCTTCAGGATGCTCTCGAACTTGTCGATGGCCGGCGCATTCATGGTGAATACGATATCCGCCTGGCGAATCACCGGGCTGGCGATTTTTTTCTCGCTGATCTTGATGGCGCAGTTGGCTGTTCCGCCTCTCATTTCAGATCCGTAGGACGGATAGAAGATCACGTTGTTTCCCTGTTTCATTCCGGCATGGATCAACAGCATTCCCGCCGTCAGGACGCCTTGTCCTCCAAAGCCTGCACATATCATTTCTGTCATTTTGTATCTCCTCCTTTGAATTCGCCCAGGGGGAAGTGTTGGGTCATCTCTTCCAGCAGGAAATCCTTGGCTTTCAAAGGCGCCAGATTCCAATTCGTGGGACAGGGTGACAGCAGTTCCACATAGCAAAGACCCTGATTGTCCATATGCTTTTCGAAGGCTTTGCGGATCATCTTCTTAGCGCGATTGATGTTGGCCGCGCCGACCAGGGCGCCTCGGGCAAGGTATCCGATGTCAAAGCCGGAATAAGCGTCTTCGATTCGGAAGGGCTTGCCGAAGCGGGCCGCATCCTTCCCGTAAGGGGAGGACGTGGTCTTCTGTCCGGGCAGGGTGGTGGGGGCCATTTGACCGCCGGTCATGCCGTAAATGGCATTATTGACCACGATCGCAATGACGTTGTCATTGCGCAGGCCCGCGTGCATGGTTTCGGCCATGCCGATGGCATAGCCTGCGCCGTCGCCGTAATAGGCCATGACCGGATTGTCCGGTCGCACTTTCTTAAGTCCGATGGCTGTGACCAGAGTCCTTCCATGGGCCGCCATGACCGTGTCGAAATGCCAGTCGGTCAGGTGCAAAGATCCGCATGCCACATCCACTGTGGTGATCAGCTTATCAGCCAGACCCATTTCTTCCACAACTTCAGCGATCAATCGGCCGGCGACGCCGTGGCCGCAGCCGGGACAAAAGCCGCTGGTGTTGAATGTGATTCTATCCGGTGCTTTCAATTTCATTACAGTTCCCCTCCCTTTGCCTCTTTGATCAGTTCTTCGGCTCTGGCGATCAACTCCTGGGTATCGCTGATCGAGAAGATCGAACCATAATGATATACCGGCAATTCACATCCCGTGGCCAAGCGCACATCATCGGTCATCTGACCCAGCAGATTCATTTCGACAGTCATAAACGCTTTGGCATTCTTCGCCTCTTCGAAAGCTTTCACAGGGAAGGGATAGAGGGTGATCGGCCGGATCAGTCCCACTTTCAGGCCCTTGGCTCTTGCGCCTTCCACTGCTTCTTCACAGACTCTTGAGCTGATGCCGAAGGCCACCAGGACCAATTCCGCATCCTCCACTGCCGTGCTTTCCCAACGTTGTTCCTCGACTTCCATCCGGTCATATTTTGCCCGCAGGAAGTCTTCGTAGGCCGGACCCATCGTATAAAAGATGTTCTGGATCCTGCGATAATCCTCCTCCATAGTGCCGCCTTTGACGGACCACTCGTACCGGTCGATGTTATGCTCCCGAAATTCGGGCAGTGCCACCGCCTCGATCATCTGACCGATGGCGGCGTCGCTGGCCATCAATACCGGATGAAGGTATTTTTCGGCCAGGTCGAATGCCAAATAGGTAAGATCCGCATTCTCCTGCACGGAGTTAGGCGCCAGAACGATGGTCCTATAGTCTCCGTGCCCGCCGCCCCGGGTCATCTGCCAGTAATCGCCCTGCCCCTGCGCGATATCACCCAGACCGCTTCCGATACGCATCACATTCACGATCACAGCGGGAAGATCCGAAGCGCAAAGGTAAGAGATCCCCTCCTGCTTCAGTGAAAACCCCGGCCCCGAAGAGGTGGTCAGGGCTCTGGCGCCACCGGAAGCGGCACCCATCACCATATTGATGGCCGCCAATTCCGACTCCGCCTGAGTATAGGAGCCGCCCACCTCGTCCATCCGCCAGGAGAGATATTCCAAGATCTCCGTCTGAGGGGTGATCGGGTAACCGGCAAAAAATCTGCATCCGGCACGAAGCGCGGCTTCCGCCAGAGCTTCGTTGCCTTTCATTAATACGCGTTCGCTCATTGCCGCCTCCTTACAAAATTTCAAAAACGTTATCCGGACATACTCTGTAGCAGGAGCCGCATTGGATGCATTTCTCCTGGTCGACCACAATGGTCAAATAGCCCTTGGCATTCATGTGTTCACCAAACGAAATGGCTTGCTTGGGGCATTCCGCCACGCAATAGCCGCAGCCTTTGCATCGGGTGACATCGGTTCTGTTTTTTTCCATAGCTTTCTCCGTCGTTAAACATCAGGTGTATCGAACGTATCGGGGGCAAAGATCTCCCGGGCGATCACCCGGGTATAGCGGCCCGTCCTTTTGGCTTCTTCGAAGAGTCTGCGCGTCTGCTTGCGTACGATCATCTCGGTGTCATCCACGATATCCTGTGGCACCGGATCCTTGACGATCCTGAACACCAAAGCCTCATAGATCCGGACACCGCCGGTGTTGGCCACAAAGTCTACGACCACATTCACTCCTCTCTTATGCAATATCTCATCGGCCTCGGCCGTTGTGGGAATATTTGCGGCTTCAACGACCAGGGAGGCCTGCACCTTGTCCGCATTGCTCTTGTTGATCACATCCTCCAGGGCAGCCGGGATCAGGATGTCGCAGGGCATTTCGACCCATTTGCTGTTGGGCAGGACTTCGTATTCCGGCGCGAATGCCGCAGGATCCATTTCACCTTTGGGGCGTTTGGTTTCCACCAGCTTCTTTACATCCAGACCGTCTTTACAGTAGACCAAACTGTTTACGTCTGCGAGACCCACTACCTTGTAACCCATTTTATCCAAGCAATACGCGCAGCTTGCACCCACGGCACCGAAGCCTTGGATGACTACCGTTGCTCCCGGCTTGCCCTTCTTGAAGCACCAAGCCTCGTCGGCGGCGAAAGCCACGCCGTAGCCGGTGATCATGTCGTACATCTTGAATCCGTCGTAAGTAAGGCTACAGGCGTCATCGTGATTTTTGATCCCCTGTTGGATCGCCGGATCCTGTTCCATGGCTTTGGTCTGAGGAAGGCCGATGCCCAGGTCGTCCAGTATATTCAGCACGTCGCCGTAATCCACGCCCAGATCGCCGCCGATGGAGACCCCGGCTTTGATGTAGGGCGCCATGGCCGTCAGATAACGGCGCAACACATCCAAGGCATCTGGAGCCTTATAGTCGTAAGCGATGCCGCCTTTGCAGCCGCCCGTGGTCTCCGACTCGATAGCTTTATACTTGTAGCCCATGGTCGTCGCCAGCCGGATCACTTCTTCTCGCGTGACGGAGGGATGCATCCGCGTGCCGCCCCCGCAATAATGGTTGACGAAGTTGAAGGCGCACAGCCAGCCTTTCGCTTCGGTTTCCGTGTCGTTCCATTCCACAACGACATAGGGTCTCTTATCTGCCATAGCACTGCCTCCTGTTGATTCAGTTTGGATAAGCCGGTCATCTTCGATCCGGGTCAGATCCGTATTCCCGATATACAGGCGCCGACTCGCAATCGCTTTCATTATATATGTCACATCTCATTTATTCAAGCCGAACGCTACTTCTTCAGGCGATCAGATGGCTCCTTAGCAAATATTCGTTACATTTTCGCTTATCACCTTTATAAACCGAAAATATAGCGGATATTGCGTCATATTCCTCGTGAAATTATCTCATCGCAGCGTCCCGATTCCACTATCCGAATTTTTTCGGAGGTGATGGCACGAGAGGAACCAGATGGTTCCTATGACGCTGTTTTTCGAGCGGAAATGCAATGCAATACGCCGGATTCTCCGGATTGGACCCGGTCAGGTGCAGTTTCGGTCCGCCGGATGGCACGAGAGGAACCAGATGGTTCCTATGACGCTGTTTTTCGAGCGGAAATGCAATGCAATACGCCGGATTCTCCGGATTGGACCCGGTCAGGTGTAGTTTCGGTCTGCCGGATGGCATGAGAGGAACCAGATGGTTCCTATGACGGTGTTTTTCGAGCGAAACTGCAATGCGGTACGCCGGATTTGCCGGCTTCCCACGGGGCGGCCGCTTGCCGACGACGGGCAAATAATTAATACAGTCAGATCGCCATTGCAAATAAAATGTGTTATAATTATCCATATTTAACATATTTCTACTGCCTGCACGCGCCATGGCACCAACAATCTATATTTCAAAGTGTTTTATCATAAAAGGAGGATCGCATTGGCTGAAAGTGTCAAGTTGATTTATAAGGAACTTCAGTTTCGTCGTGAGCTGCTCAGGCAGTACGAGAGTTGGATCAAAGGAGCACCAGCAGGGTATATCAGCATTCGAACGACTCGCAGCGGCAATCCCAGAAAATATCATAGCAGCAAAGATATCTCTACAGGAAGAGTCAAAAGGAAAAATCTCAATGTTGAGGATGAGAAGCTATTCAGTTTGTTGAAGCTGAAAGCTTATGCTCTTGCATGTGTCCCAATCCTTAGAAAAAGCATTCGTTCCCTTGAGCGATGTGTTGATGCGTGTGCCGCCTTTGAGCCAGAGCAAATTGAACGACAGCTGGGCAAAGGATATGAAGGCATCTGCTTGCAGTTTCAGAAGCTTGTTCCACAGGCGGAGAATGTGAACTGGAAAACCATTACGGAAAGACAGAACAGCTCTTTCCCGGAGCGTTTGATTTATGAGGCGGCAGGCGGTATGTACCGGTCAAAATCAGAAATGATCATCGCCATGCAACTGGCACGCTTTGAGCTTCCCTTCAAATATGAACCGTCCATCGAATTTGGATCGTTTCACTTCTGCCCTGATTTTGTAATATTGAATCCGCTGGATGGCGAATTGATATATTGGGAGCATTTGGGTCTGCTAAGCAAAGAAGAGTATCGTCGATCGACGGAACGGAAACTGGAGATGTACCATGACAATGGAATCCGACCCGGGGACAATCTGATCCTCACGTGTGATGGGGATGGGGCACCACTGTCGGCGTTGAAAATTGAACGCGTGATACGGGCGCATTTTCTGTAATCAAAATCCCCGCTGCGCAAGCAGCGGGGATTTTTAGGCAGATACTATTTCAAGTTCTCAGGATTCAGCGGAAGAAGTTCGGCGGGCAGGAACAACCCGTCCTTACGGATCAATTCATCGTCAAAGTACATTTCTCCGCCGCCCCATTCGGTACGCTGGATCATAACCAAGTCCCAATGCAGGGAACTGTAGTTTCCGTTGTCAGCCTCCTCGTAGCAACGACCCGGTGTCAGATGGAAGCTGCCGCTGATCTTTTCATCGAAGAGAATATCCTTCATGGGGGAAAGGATGTAGGGGTTCACACCGATGGCGAATTCGCCGAAGTAGCGAGCGCCTTCGTCTGTGTCCAATAACTTGTTGATTCGCGGAGTATCGTTGGCCGTGGCTTTGACGATCTTGCCGCTTTCGACCTCGAAGCGTACATTCTCGTATGTAAATCCCTGTTCCAGAGAAGGCGTGTTGTAAGTAATAAACCCGTTCACGGAATCCCTTACCGGCGCTGTAAAAACTTCGCCGTCGGGAATGTTCATATTCCCGGCACACTTGATCGCAGCCAATCCGCTTATGCTGAAGGAAAGCTCCGTTCCCGGCCCCACGAGGCGAACCCGATCCGTCCGCTCCATCCGATCCACCAGCGCATCCATGGCCTGATCCATAGCTGCATAATCCATGGTGCAGACATCATAATAGAATTCTTCAAAAGCAGCCACGCTCATGCCTGCGAGTTGAGCCATGGCTCCATTGGGATAGCGCAAGACGCACCACTTGGTGTTGTTTACACGATAATCCAGAACAGGACTGAGCTTCTGATGATACAGATTCATCTGCTCCGTGGGAACGTCGGCCAGTTCGGTGTTGTTATCGCCGGCTCGAACAGCAATATACGCCTGCATTTCCTTCATGAAAGACAACTGATTCTCGTTCATCAGAGCCAGTTGGTCTTCCCGGGCGCCCAGAAGGATCTCCCGTGTGACAGAATCCTCTCTGGAAGTAACAAAAGGAAGGCCTCCGGCTGCGTACACGTCCCGCACAAGCTGACGGATCAGCGGCAGCGGCGCCGTGCCCGAATAGTCGATCAGACAACGGTCACCGGGCTCAATTTTTGTGGAGTAGTTGACTAAAAGGTGGGACAGCTTCCGGATTCTTTCGTCCATGTTGGTATCTCCTTATTTCAGCGCCTTTAGAAATTCTTCAAAATCCTCGTAATCACTCTGGGCAAATTCATAAAGGACCGGTTCCTGGAACTGGTACCGGGCTGTGGGAAAGACAGCAGAAGAAAGCGCGCTGCCGTGAAGCCGGTCTTCCATCAGTCCGATGGCTTCCAGGGAATAGGCCGCAAGGATCAGTTGACCAAAGTCTGTCACGTAATAGAGGCAGCTGATATCATCGCTCAAATTGAATATGCGTTGATCCACGTGGCTGTTGTCCTTCTTGAACTCCATGAACATTTCACCGTTGGCATGTTCGGTGCGCATGGCGCCCAGACTGTAAGTGGTGAACTCGATATCGAAATCGTCGGGATCCTTTAATATCTCGTAAACGGTGACATATTCCCACCGGCTGAGCATCATGGACGCTTCGTAAAGAGAAATCTCAAAAGCGGATTTTCTGTTCGCGGAAATGATGCGGCCTTCCGACAGCTCCAGTTCCGAAACGACCAGCCAGTGCTTGTTTTCTGTTTCCACCAGCGATTCACAAAGATAGGAAAGACGACCTGTTTCGTCCAGATATTCTTCGATGGTGTTGCGCAGGAAGGTGGAATGCTCTGTGAGAAACGTCTGAGGGCCGCCGGCAGACAGGAAGGCAGGCGCGCTAAGATACGCCGCCCCTTTCAGATCCATGCCGAACACCCGCATCAGATAGTAATGGATCAGCTGGTACTCGCTGTGAATATCGGTACAGATCTTTGAAATCAGCTCTTCCTGTTCATCGTGGGACAGAAAAACCGGCATCCTGGTGATGAATTCCAGATCCACCGCTTCCTCGGGCAGCGTCAGCTTTTTCCTTCGAGTCTCGTTGATGAATTCCGCAGCCAGATGGCGGCCTTCTCGCTCGTTCAGAGGTTTCATCTTGGCGCCCAGACCGCCGAAGAGATTCTTGCAGGCCAGCTCCACCGCCACCGGATCGTCTCCGACATAGGTGCGATAGGTTTCCAGTCCCAATTCCTCGATATCATAATAATAGTACTGATGAAGATGAGGTTCGGCTGCAGGGTAAGGCAATTCCCAATGCAGATGCATGCCAAGCACACCCATCAATCGGGTGTCTGTGATTTCGCCGCTGATAAAGCGGTAGTCGGCATAAAGGTGCTCACTCCTGCCGCCGGGTAATACTTTCAGTCCGTTTCTTTCCATAGGCCTCCGCGCCTGTCCTGATTATACAAAAACCCGGCCTTGCGGTCCGGGTCTTTTTGCTTGGTCTGCCTTACGATCAGTCGATGTTGTACTTGTTCTTGAACTTTTCCACACGGCCGCCGCGATTGATAAACTTCTGCTGTCCCGTAAAGAACGGATGGCACTGAGAACAAACATCTAAACGAATCTCGTCCTTCGTGGAGCGGGTCGAAAATTCGTTGCCGCAGGCACAGGTGACTTTGCACTCTTTGTAATCGGGATGGATCTCTGCTTTCATGTCTCTTTCCTCCTTCTTCCCAACATATCTATCGTCTATGTTCGAGATAATCGTTTTTACCCCAAACACGAGTACGCCAAATGAACGCTTATATATAATAGCATAGACCCATTGGCCATGCAAGTACTTTTTATCGCGCTTTCCGGGCCTTGAGCACGCGGTCATTCCCGGCCAGATCCCGCAGAATCCGCGCTCGAATAAAGGGATTTTTCTGACTCAGCGCCAGCGACCGCACGGCATTGCCCTGGTCGTAGCCGATTTCCATGAGCAGCAGGCCACCCGGCTTCATATGACGGGGCGCAGCTTCCAGGATCCTCCGTATCAGATCCAGTCCGTCATTCCCTCCGTCTAACGCCATCCGAGGCTCGTGTTCCCGGATCTCCACCGCCAGCGTATCGATGACTTCGGTGGCGATATAGGGCGGATTGGAGAGTATCATATCGAAGTGCCCCGGTCCGTCCAACGCGTCGAACAGGTCCCCCTGACAAAAGCGGATCGTATCGGCCACGCCGGCAGCCGCTGCATTCTTCCGCGCCACAACCAGCGCCTCGGGCGACAGATCCGTCGCAGTCACCCGAGTCTTGCGGTCCAGTTTGGCCACGGATATAGCCAGCGCTCCGCTTCCGGTGCAAAGGTCCAGAATTTGATGGTGACCCAGAAGCCGGGTTAACTTTGACAACTCTTTCAAGGCTTCCTCAGCCAGGAGCTCCGTATCCTGGCGGGGGATCAGGACCGATTCGTTTACAGACAGGGAAATACCCATGAATTCCACCGTGCCCAAAATATATTGGAGGGGTGTTCCGCCGGCCCGGCGCTGAAGCAAATCAAAAAATGTCTGACAAAGGCTCTCGTCGGCCGGATCACGTCCATAGGCATAGAGATGAATTCGATCCTTGTTGAGCAGATGACAGAGCAGCAGCTCCGATTCGGTGATCGCATCGGCATTTCCGTGTTCCTTCAGAATCTCTGTTCCGATGGTCAGCAGCTCACGCAGAGTCATTGGGCGCGTCCTTTGGAGGTCTTTCGCTTGCGATAGGCTTCTGTTGCAGCCTCATCCTCTTGGAGACAGCCATCCTGATCCAGAGTGCCGACCCAATACCGTCCTCCGGGCAAAGCACTCATACAAGGATCCTTTTCACGCTCTTGCGCCGGCATCACCGCCTTCATGGCGGCGATCGCCACCTCCAGCTGATCCAGGGTAGGCTCCTTTGTCGTCAGCTTTTGCAGTGCGATCCCCGGCATGCTAAGCGCTTTGACCAGCCGGCCGTCATGTCGTCCGGTGAACTGCAGGAGCTCATAAGAAAGACCGGCGATCAGCGGGATCAGCAAAAGGCGGGACAGAATCCTTGCCGCCAGCCCCGGCCAGCCCAGCAGGGAAAAAATAAGCAGGCTGAGCACCATCACGAACATTAAAAAGCTGGTCCCGCAGCGTGGGTGCAGCGTGTAGAACGTCTGGGCGTTTTCGGGTGTAAGATCCAAATGGCTCTCATAGCAGTGGATGGTCTTGTGTTCGGCGCCGTGGTACTGAAAGACTTTTTTAATGTCCTCCATGCCCGATATGAGCTTGACATAAAGGACGAACATGGCGATCCGCACAGCGCCTTCCATGAAATTCAGGGCGATTTCGTTGTGGATCCCTCCCCAGGACTTGGCCCCGTTGATCAGCCAGGTGGGCAGGATGATAAAGACACCCACGGTCATAAGGATGGCCAGGGCGACAGAAAAATAAAGCATCACGTTTAAAGCTCCTTTTTCGCCCAGATGCTTTTCCAGCCAGATCGTCGTTTTGTCTTTTTCGTACAGCGGCTTCCCTTCCGCATCGGTAAACTCTTCCAGAATCTCGGCGGAATACAGCAAGATGCCGGTCCCCTGGATCAAGGAAGCCATAAATACCACGATACCGCGCAGCACCGGGATTTTTTTCCATACCCCGGGGGCTTTCAAGGGCTCCACGCTCAGGTGGATCGCTCCGGAAGGCTTTCGGATGGCGATGGACAGCTGCTCCGGCCCTTTCATCATCAAGCCTTCCAATATGGCTTGCCCGCCGATTTTCGTGGGACAGGCGTTTCTAACAAATATTTTTTTCAGGTCCATTAAACAAGCCTCAGTTTCTTGAATATCTGGATAAAATCCTCGTTGCTTCTGGTATGGACCAGTTCATCGATGATCCGCTCTGTGGCCTCCTGCGCCCCAAGATCTCCCATGGCCCGGCGCATGAGCCAGATGGCTTCCAGCTCTTCCTGGCGCATCAGCAGGTCTTCTCTGCGCGTTCCGGATTTGTTCAGGTTGATTGCGGGAAAGATCCTTTTTTCGGAAAGTTTACGATCCAGATGGAGTTCCATGTTGCCCGTACCCTTGAATTCTTCGAAGATGACATCATCCATGCGACTGCCGGTCTCAACCAATGCAGTGGCCAAAATGGTGATGCTTCCGCCTTCTTCCAAATTTCGAGCGGCGCCGAAAAACTTCTTGGGCTTGTGCAGGGCCGCCGGATCCAGACCGCCGGACAGAGTACGGCCCGAAGACGGCTCCACAAGATTATACGCCCGCGCCAGGCGGGTGATGCTGTCCAGCAGTATAATCACGTGTTTCCCGTGCTCCACAAGACGCTGAGCTCTGGCCAGAACCATCTCCGCCACCTTGACATGGTGGGAGGGTTGCTCGTCGAAAGTGGAATAGATGACCTCGCCGTTGATCGAGCGCTGCATGTCCGTTACCTCTTCGGGTCGCTCATCGATGAGAAGCACGATAAGCTCGGCGTTTACTTTCTGACGTTCGATGCTCTTGGCGATTTGTTTGAGCAGCGTGGTTTTTCCTGCTTTGGGCGGAGCAACGATCATGCCTCGCTGGCCCATGCCGATAGGCGCCACTAGGTCAATCAGACGCATGGAGAGCTCACGGCTTCCCTTTTCCAAAGGGATACGCCGATTGGGGAACACCGGTGTCAGGTCTGAAAAATCAGGACGCTTGCGTGCGAAACCCGGATCATCTCCGTTGACAGTCTTCACGAATAGCAGGGCGCCGAAGCGTTCTCCTTCGTTGGGCTGCCGCGCGATGCCGCAGAGCTTGTCTCCGGTCTTTAAATTGAACCGTCGGATCTGGGTCGGCGACACGTAGACATCTTCGTCGGAAGTAAGGAAATTATTGAACCGCAGAAAACCGAAGCCGCCGTCGGCGATATCCAGAATGCCGGTCTTTAAAGTCCGTCCATCCTTTAAAGGCTCTTCCTCACGACAGTTATCCGCAGGCTCGGCCGGCTCGTCGTCCTCGACGTCCCGAGGCGCAGCCTCGGGCTCCGGACGCCATTCGTACACCTTTTTCCCGCCGTTCTTGCCGGCGTTCGGGCCGGCCGCCTCCGGCTTTCCGGACGCTTCATCCGCTTCGTTTTTCTTGTTTTGCGCCGCAGCTTCCAGATGCATGTTTATCAGGAGGTCCAGGATCTCCTTTTTTTTCATCTTCTCTGTATCGGCTACGCCCAGTGCGCCGGCGATCTCCCGCAATTCAGCCACTTTTTTGTCTTTTAATATCTCCAGTTCCATAAAATCCTTTCGTCAAGAGCTCCGGGCTCCTACTTGATCTCCAGCACGTAGGCGCCGTCGGCAATCAGGGAAACATCGATTCCCCGCCGGATCGTCACATCGGCCAGCGTTTCGTCATCATAGCAATACCGGATCAGCATTCCGTCTTCCGTAGAAAGCGTCAACACTCCGTAGTCGTCTTCCGAGGAAAGACTTTCGATCCAACCCTTCTGGACCCGTACGCCGGTATCGATCAGGACCTGTCTGCCGGCGCCCATAAGACAAGAGATCGATACGAATTTATTTTCCAGCGCAGCCAGATCCGAAGCAGAAACCTCCCGACCATCCATCAAAACGGTCGCATCGGGTGACAGCCGGACACTCTGGATGCTGCCGTCTGCCGTTTGCAGCTGAAGACGACGGCTGCTCGCCTGCACACTCTTTACGGTGCCACTGTGAAGGATCAGGCTGTCCTGCAGCTTTCTCGCCGCCTGAGGAGTCTGAGCCATGCGCTCCGCATCCTCCAGCAACCGGGTACATACTGCAGCGAACTCCACCCTGCGGATCCCGTCCAGGGGATTCAAATTGCCCTTGTTGTCCCCGGTCATGATTTGATTGCGGTACAGCGCATCCGTATAGACAAAGGCCTCATCGGAAATCTTTGCGCCGTCCGCATAAGGCAGTGCGGCAACCGATGCCGTCTCGTAATTCATAGCCTTGGCCGCCCATGTTGCAATCAGTTGGCGGGGAGCCAACGTTGCGGCGCCGGCATTCAGAAAATCTCCGGCCGTCACGTATTCATACCGAAAGCCGTAAGCTGCATATAAGCGGGCCCACTCGGCGACTCCGGCAGCGTTCAGCTGTTGGGCGAAGGATCCGGCGAGGTCTGTCTCCTCCTGCAGAAGACCGGCGCTCTGGAGTGTCCGGTAGATCATCGCCAGAGACTCCTGTTTGCTCACCGGGTTTTCCGGATCAAAACGGAAAACGCCATCCTCTTGAGTTGGATATCCGTTGATGATCCCTGCTTCGGCAGCGGTCAGGATATAGGGCGCGCCCCAATAGGCTTCTTCCACATCCAGAAATCCCGTCTGGGCAAAAGCCGACAGAGACATGGACAGTGTCAATACGACAGCGACCCACATCCTCCTTTGGGGACGACCCAAAGTTGCGTTATGTTTTTTCTTCATGTATTGTACCTGCAAATAAGGGGAATTGAACGGCAGAACACCGCCCGCATGAGTATTTTATAACGTTCTCTCAAAAAAAGCAAGAGGCGGGCGCTGCAGCGCCCGTCGTATTAAGCTCCCAGATACGCCTTTTTGACTCGGGGATCGTTGAGCAGTTCTTCCGCATCGCCTTCCATGGCGATGCGCCCGGTCTCCAGCACATAGGCTCGATCTGCGA
>JAQUXD010000008.1 GCA_028692535.1 Eubacteriales bacterium
AGAAATCGGCGTGGAAGAAAGCATTGCCTACGAGGATGCCTGCAAAATCGAACATGATATCAGTCCTCAAACCTTTCAGGCGCTGAAGAATCACATGAAAAAAGTCCAGTAATAAAAACGGCTGAAGCGTGCTTCAGCCGTTTTTTTAATATCGCAAACTTGCGCACTATACACCTCACGTGGATCCGCTGTTCTCAACGATTTCCACGCTGTATTGGATATTTCCGTCCGCATCCTCGTAGGATTCCAACGTAAAGGGCTGATCGGCGCTCAGATGGCCCATGAGCGTATCTGTCAGGAATCCGTCCACTGTAAACTGTATGGAACTGATGCCCGGAAAGTTCAGCATCAGCGTTCGTACGATCTGCGAGATCAACAGTTCCTCTTCCATGGATCCGCCGGACAATCCCTCCGATGAAAGATCCACGATTGCGGATCGCCCGATGAGCGAGACACGCACGCTCAATATCTTGTAGTCCTCTTTCAGAACCGTCGCCATGCCCTCCGGAGGTTCCCTCAGAGCCTCCAGCACAGCCATATAGGGATCGTCTCCCGAGGTGTCCACAGCCCGGCCCTCTTCCACAAAAGGTTCGCCCTGACCGGTCGCCACATATTCTTCCGTTACAAAGCTTAGCTGTATTTCGGCAGGCTCTTCTTCGGCATCCTTTTTACAGCCTGTCGCGACCGTCGCGACCATAACAGCCAGACAAGCCACCAGAACCACGATTGCGGTTTTTTTTGTTCTCATCATCCATCCCCCCCTTCTTTGTGCATGATGCTCCCTTTTATCATACCACAAACTACTCGCCTTTTCTTCTTCATTTTCCGGTTCGTTTCCGGGATTTAATATGGCTTTCGGACCGATTTGCTGTTTTGATCGCTGCTGAACCTGTTCACGTTTTGCAGAGCCTTGGCTGTGCCCACGACCACGCACTCGATAGGATTATCAGCCAGGATCACATCGATCCCGGTACGAATGCGGATCATCCGGTCCATATTGTGCAGCAGCGCGCCGCCTCCGCTGAGTACGATACCGGCATTTCCGATATCTGCAGCCAACTCCGGCGGAACGATTTTCAAAACGTCGTGGATCGCTTCGCAGATCACATCCAAAGGCTCCTGTATGGCGCCAAGTACATCGGCAGAAGTCAGTTCCACCGCTTCGGGCAGACCAGTCACCAGATCCCTGCCCCGGCACAGCATCGTAAGATCTTCTTCTCGCGGAGAGGCAGAGCCGATGTTTATCTTGATCTGTTCCGCCGTTCTTTCTCCGATGTAGAGCCTGTGCTCCTTGCGCAAGTAGCGGGCGATCGCTTCATCGATTTTGTCGCCGGCAACTTTTGTTGAGGCGCTTGCCACGATGGAACTCATGGAAATGACAGCAATGTCTGTCGTGCCGCCGCCGATATCCACCACCATGGTGCCCTCGGGCTTGGAAATATCCAATCCCGCGCCGATGGCTGCGGCAAGGGGCTCTTCGATCAAGTAAACCGCTTTTCCGCCAGCTTGAACGACTGCCTCGCGAACCGCCCGGCGTTCCACTTCCGAAACGCCGCTGGGTACGCACACCATGATCCGCGGCTTAAAGAGACGGCCCGAACCGCACGCTTTCTTTATAAAATGTTTGATCATCCTTTCCGCGATATCGTAATCGGATATAACACCATCCATCAGCGGCCGAACTGCAGCAATATTGCCGGGGGTCCGGCCCAGCATGCCTTTGGCGTCTTCCCCGATGGCGAGGATCTCTCCGTTATCGCGATTCACCGCTACCACAGAGGCTTCGTTGAGCACGACACCTTTGCCGTTGATATAGACCAAAACCGTTGATGTGCCTAAATCGATTCCGATATCTTCCGTAAATGCCATATCCCTATTTCCTTTTCATGTAGAACATTCCGATCAACTGAACCACCAAAAACACGATCAGATACGCCAATATCGCCTTGCCATGGGAGACATAGGCAGCATAGATCATGAACAGCGAGCCTAAGATTCCCAGCGCCGGCATCAACTTGCCTCTGAAAAAATCCATGTCACGCTCTCTTTTCATGAAAATCCAGAAAATCGGAATATACATAGCATATATCGTGATGATGGGCAGCTCCGAAGAATCGAAGGAGAAAAATCCAAACCAGGGAGCAGTGAGATTGGCACCGTAAAAATACAGCAGCCAAATGCCTGCGAAAAACAACCCCAGCACGGAAGCGTTTGTGGGCATGTTGGTCTTGGCGTCGATCTGCTTGAACGTGTCGGGCATCGGTCCCATATTCCGAACCGACAAGGCATACAGCCCTCTTGTACAGGCAAGCATCAGTCCGTTCAGCGTGCCCAGGCAGGAGATCACAACAAAGACGAACAGACCGGTGCCCATGAAATTGGAGAAAATATTGGCGAATGCTGTCTTTGCGCCCATTTCCCCGCTTTCCATGAGGATGGAATTTTCCACGGCGCCCGACAGACCGACATAGTATAAAATATAGGTGGCCATGATCAGGAAGGTCCCGCGGACCAGCGCTTTGGGCAGATTCCGTTTTGCGTCTTTCAATTCCGCATTGATACTGGTGGCGATGATCCATCCTTCATAAGCAAACGCAGTAGCGCAAACGGCGGTGAGCAGCGCGCTGAAAGTATCCATTTCCACGACGACCGTGGCAAAATTTTCAACGACCATGCCATTGGCCAATCCGGACAGCGTCCCCACGATGGCCATGGCAAAGAGCGGGATCAGTTTGATGATCGTAGTACTCACCTGGAATTTGCCGGCCAGAATAGGCGACAGCGTGTTGAGGGTATAGCTTGCGATCAAATAGAACGCCGTAATCGCAAGACACTCCGGTCCGACGATGCTCCAGTCTTTTCCGATGAGCACACAGGTATACCTGGCAGATACCCACGCCAGAACGCTCACAAGGGTAGGATAGTAGATGGTAGCCATAAACCATCCCACAAAATAACCGTATCCGGTCCCCAGCGTAGCCTCTGCATAGTCCACGATACCACTCACCTTTTCGTACTTGGTGGCCATGACAGCGAAATTATAAGCGCACACGATCATGATGACACCACCGATGATCCAGGCAAGGATACCCACAGACAGATTGCCTCCTGTTGCGGTCAGGATTTTTTCCGCCTTGAAAAATACACCGCTGCCGATAACGATCCCCACGACCATGGCCGTTGCGGTCATCAGCCCATACTTTTTTTGCAATGTCTCCATTTTGTTTCCTTCTCTCCTCATTTTATGTATGAATAAACACAGTGCTGTGTACCAGCCATATCAATTCTACAGACCGAGACAACCACAGTCAAGACAGCTGCGCGCCTTCCTTAGGCGGTTTCCCGGCTCGCGCCTTGCGGTAGTTGTAGATTATGATCGTCGAAAATACGATCACAGCGCCCGCCATGGACATGGGTGTAAAGACTTCCTTGTAGAAGATTGCCACCCACAGAGGATTTAGGATCGGCTCGATCCCGGTGACCAGGCTTGCTGTGATCGCAGATGTGGTTTGAAGACCTTTCGTCAATAAGACGTAGGCCAGCCCCAACTGGAAAACGCCCAGAACGACCACGGCAGCCACAGCAGGCGCCGTCGGCGCACGAACAGCCAGCAAGAAAGGCAGACCAATGAATACGCTGTATATCTGTCCGATCAATACCGATGAAAGCGGATCGGAATCCTTAGAACTGTTCATCATAAAAACGCCGGCATAGGAAAGACCGGAGATCAGCGCCAGGGCATTTCCCAGCATATTTCCGGCAGATAGGCCGTCTACCACAAAGAAGCCGATGCCCAGCAGTACCAGAGCGCAAGCGATCACATCGTCTTTCTTCGGTTTGGCTCCAAAGATCAGAAAGCTCAGCAGAATAACAAAGATCGGCGCGGTAAACTGCAGGATGATGGTGTTTCCCGCAGTGGTCAGCTTGTTGGCAAGACTGAAAAGATTATTGGTCCCGGCGATGCACAGGGAGCCGATGAAGACGGTACGATTGAAACGAATCTTGTGCCCGATGGCTTTGATAAAGGTAAAAACGATGATCGCGGCGATCATGTTTCTTGCAGAATTGATCGCCAGCGCATGCCAGGGAATGATTTTATAGCACAGCCCGCCGATACTGAAAAGCGTCGCTGCGGCAAAAACATACATCGTTCCGGCTTTTCCGGTTTTGATCATGGACTAATTCTCCTGTTCCCGCAGCTCAGCTGCCATTTGTTCCAGTCGCAGGAACCGGTGATTGATCCCCGATTTTTTCAAGGGCGGTTCGAACATTTCGGCCAGCTCTGCCAACGACACCTCCGGATGCTCCAGTCGCATCCGCGCCGTTTCAAGAAGCTTCGGCGGCAGTGATTCCAGCCCGCGCAGCGATCGTATCGTTCGGATATCGGCCAGCTGCCGCTGCGCCGCATTGACCGTACGTTCAAAATTGGCGCTGTCACAGTTGCTGATCCGATTGGTCTTATTGCGCAGCTCCTTGGTGATGCGCACGTCTTCGAATCGGAACAGTTGTCCGTGGGCACCCAGTATATTCAAGAAGTCGATAATCTGTTCGCATTCTTTGATATAGACTACATAGCGCTTTTTTCTTTCCAGGTATTTGGAGCGAAGACCGAAACTGTTGATCAGCTTTTTCACGTCTTTTGCCAGCGGTTCGCTGCCGCAGACGATCTCCATGTGATAGGCTTTTTCCGGATCGCTGATGGAACCTGCGGCCATAAAGATCCCGCGCAGCATCGCCTTTCTGCAGCAGCGGCGCTTCATCAACTCAGGATCCAGACCCTCCGCAAGAGCATTGTTACCTTCCCGTACGACAAGAATGCCTGATTCCCGCAGGATCTGCTCTGCATTCATCTCCGGCGTTATGACCAATTCATAAAGCCGTCCCCGGGAAAGCGGAGCGGTCTCCCCGATGGATAATGCTGTCTTTGCGCCGAAGTACGTTTTAATCATGGTGATAAAAACTCTGGCTACCGCAGGATTCTCCGTAGTGATTTTAATGCTGAGCTTTCCGCCCGTAATGAGGATACTTCCCGCAAAACGCAAAAAACCCGCGATTTCCGCAAGCATGCAGCATTTTTTATCCGGTTGACTCTGTGTGAGCTCTTTTTTTACGTCCGAAGCAAACGACATTCCACTCCTCCGTGTGTTCCATGTGATTATACACCTGAACATTTCTTTACACAATCTTCATTTGACTTATGATCGCAACTACTATATATTGTCGCCATGAGGTCAAAATTTCTGAGTAAAGTCAACAACGTTTTACGGGGCGCAAACTATGCCGAAGTCATGCCCCAGTTTCAGGCAGTGTACAGCGTCGTCCTGGGTGGAGAAAACCTGGGAAAGATGATGGCATGCAAGCAGCACAAAAACTGCAATTGCCTGGAACACAGTATTGCCGTAGCTTATTTCAGCTTACTGATCGCAAACCGGTTTAAGATCAAGTGCAGCCGCTCGAGTTTATTGCGCGGAGCGCTTTTGCACGATTACCACTTAGGTGATTGGCGCGGGGACAACGGCTCGTCCTTTAGACACGGTTTCTCTCATGCAAAGGCAGCGCTGAAAAACGCCAATGCCGAATTTGCTTTGGACCTCGTGGAGCAGGATGCCATTCTGCACCATATGTTTCCGATGAATCCGATCCCCCCCAAATACAAAGAAGGGGTGATCGTATGCATCGTGGACAAGGTCTGCGCCGTCTACGAAGCGACCAGCGCCAGACCCTACAAAAAACTCTTAGCCCACATTCGCCAGATCGCTCCGATCCGGTAATCTATATCGTTTCTAAGTGCCCCGTCGCACACAACGAGTTCCTTTTCTGTTTTTCCAGCAAACGAAGCGCTTCACCGACTGATAACGGCCTGTGAAAGTAATACCCCTGTATCAGGTCGCATCCATTCTTCCGAAGATAATGGAATTGCGTTTCCGTCTCGACGCCTTCCGCAAGCACCTCGATTTCCAAATTTTCAGCGATCTGTATAATACTCTTAATGATCGCTTCGTCTTTCCTTGATCCGTTGCCGATGCCGCGAACAAAGCCGATGTCGATTTTCAGCAGATCGATGGGAAAGGTCTTGAGCCGGGTGAAGGACGAAAAGCCTGTCCCAAAATCGTCGATCGCCACAGAAATACCAAGCATTTTGATGTCCTTTACTTGCTGAAGGACAAAAGGATCTTCATTGAATGCCGTGCTTTCGGTGATTTCGATCTGGATATCCTGCGCATCGGTATTTGTCTCATTCAGTATCGCGCTGATCTCTTCGGCAATTTCATAATCCCTCAACTGCTCCAGAGAAAGGTTGACCGTCATGCCGATCTTTCTGCCGCACACCTGCTGAAACACTTTCAACTGCTGGCATGCGGTTCTGAACACCCACAATCCGATCGGTCTGATCAATCCCGTATGCTCGGCCATGGGAATAAAGACATCCGGTGTGATGATTCCGTACTCTTCGTTATTCCAACGCAGCAACGCCTCAAATCCTTTGATTTCCTGTGTCTTGGTTGCGACCTGCGGCTGATACTGCAAAAACAATTCCCGGTTGTCCAGCGCCTTGTAAAGATTGTTCGTCAGCTTCATGGTTTTGACTGTTTGGCTTTTTATGTCGGAGGAACAAAAGACACATTGGTTCCTTCCTATACTCTTTGCAAGGTACATGGCAATGTCCGCATTCTTGATCAACGCTTCTGCGTTCTCGCCGTCCGTCGGACATACCGCAACACCGACGCTGGCAGTGATGAAATATTCGATATGCTGCAATAAGATCGGGTTGCTGAAAATTTCCATAATCCTGTCGACCACTCCGCGAAGCTCCTCTTCATCGCAGATATCCGCAATCATGATCAAGAACTCGTCTCCGCCAAATCTCGCGATGGCGTCCGTTTCTTTCAGGCAGGAAGAAAGGCGTTCCGCAATCAGCTTCAGCGCCGCGTCGCCGGAGGAATGCCCCATGGTATCATTGATGGACTTAAATGAATCCAGATCAATAAAGATCACACTGACCAGCGTATCATTCCCTTTCGCCTTTTGTATCGAAGCATCCAAATGCTCCACAAACCAATCCCTGTTGTGAAGGCGGGTCAAAGAATCATAATATGCCATTTGGTAGAGTCGCTTTTCGGACTCCTTCAAACGTGCTCTTTGCTGATCTATTTTGTCGATACTCGCGGCAGTTTTCTTTTTGTAGAATACAATGAGCGTGATGATCATAAGTACGCCTGCGTAGGAGATCGTGCCCGGCATCGGCGAGGTTGATTTGATTTGCACCATGATGTTGACAGATATGAGAATGTTCCCGGCATTCAGCAAAACAGCTGCCCAATAGCCGGGGATATCTTCCTTCAGCACCAGGCAGATCGAAATCATCATCTGAATCTGCGTCAGTATCCCTAAATATGCCTGAGACCCCAGACCGGAAGCAGGCATGCTGCCATTGCCTGATAAGCTCACCTGTACGAAAGCGATCAGAATATAAACGGCAACACCTGCGATAATGTGCAGTAGATTTCCTTTTTTAACGAGCGGATCGGATGCGATAAAAGCATACTTTTTCATGATTCGGTGAATCGTCATCACAGGAATCAGAAGAATGATCGGAGCGATCTGGGGCATTTTTACCAAATTATTGCTAAGCAGAATGTCTGTGGCCGAAGCGAGAACAAACGCGACCGAAAGGGACAGGAGAAGGGCGCGCGCCTGCATTTTGACATTGTATTCAGATGCCTGCCGCCCCCATCGAAAAACAAGAACAAGCGCAGCGATAGTATAACTGATATAGTATACAAGAAAAATCCAATCCCATAGGTTATATTCGACAACCCTGGACAAATTGATCCACCCGAATTCCGTTTGTATCAGATGATACGGCTCGGGATTCAAGCCGGAGGGAATGCCGTAGGCGAGTACCGTCAACACAGCCGGAAGATAAAGAAGAACCGGGAACCACGGCTTTTTGAGCAGCGCCGTTTTGTCTGTTATGAGCATGGCAAAGTGCAGAATAATGCTGTAGACGGTTCCCCATCCAAGGGATGAATATCGGCGCCAGATCTCACACGTCGCAGCGTCCGCTGCGATATTTGCGAACGCGAGTCCCAGCGACCAAAAATTCAAAGACAGGATCAAGGCAAAGAAACAGCGGCTGACCGATGCTTTTCGGTTGTTTCTTATCACCAGAAAACCCAAGATCAGAGATACAACGTTTGCAGATAAGAATAGCGTGGTAAATAAATAAGCACTGGGCACTTGAACACATCCTTTATACAATTATATGACCCATCCTACATAGTATATCGGCAATCCGAAGCATTAATGAAGGCAAATACACAAAAAGGACCACTCAAAGCAAACAGCCTTGTGTGGTCCTTTTGTGTTTTCTTCTTTGAACTATTTGGTCATGCCCAGGATCTGACGCGCTTCTGTGGGATTAGCGATCTCCCGGCCCAGGAGTTTGGCAATTTCAACCACCTTTGCGATCAATTCTCCGTTGTTCTTGGCCAGCACGCCCTTTTCCAGATACAAGGTGTCTTCGAAGCCGGTCCGAACGTGGCCGCCCATGGCGATGGTAGCGGCTGCGATGTTCCATGCATTCTTTCCGATGCCGGTGGCGGTCCAGGTGGAACCGGCGGGAATGCTTCCGGCCATAAACACCAGATCTCTGACAGTCGCAGACATCTGCACGCCGAGAACGAAGTCGAAGTGCAAAGGATGCTCCAGCAATCCCTTTTTGTCGACTTTTAAGGCGATATCGATCATGCCCTTGTCGAAGACTTCCAGTTCAGGCTTGATGCCTCTTTCCTGCATGATCTTGGCGAAATTCATGATGGTGTTGTCTGTGTTGACAAAAATGTCGTCGCCGCCGAAATTGCAGGTCCCGCAATCCAGCGTGGCAAATTCGGGTGTGGGAACGACCTCGGTGGATTGGAGCCTTTCCAGATCCGTCATACCTACAGCGCCGCCGGTGGACGGTTGAATGATCACATCGGGGCATTCTTTGCGAATGGCGTCGATGCATTCCTGGAAGCGCCCTTTGTCCTGAGTCGGAGTTCCGTCATCCCATCTCACATGAAGATGGATCAGGGAAGCGCCGGCATCGTAGGCTGATTTCGCCTCGCGGACAATTTCTTCTACGGTGTAAGGAACAGCAGGGTTTTGCTCTTTCGTAACCTCGGCTCCGCAAATACATGCGCTGATAATCAGTTTTTCCATTTTTCTTCCTCTCCTTATGATCGTTATCCTTGTTGCGTCGCTCTTTGCGTCGCATGATTGACTGAACTAAATTTTATCATAGATCCCGGTGCATGACCACCACATGTTTTCCTTTGCTTTCCAGGATTTCGGCGATCCGGTTGGCTACGGCGACGGATCGATGATGACCGCCCGTACAACCCAGAGCCAGCACCAAATTGTATTTACCTTCTCTTATATAATGGGGGATCAACGAAAGAATCAATGCTACAACACCGTTAATGAACGCCTGCGCTTCCGGAAACCCCAGCACATACTCCCGCACTTTCTTGCTCTTGCCGGTCAGATTTTTCATGCTGGCAAGATAAAAAGGATTCGGAAGAAAGCGCAGATCCAGGACCCAATCCGCCTCGGCAGGCATGCCGTATTTATATCCGAAGGACTGTACGGTGATCGTAAAGCTGTTGGCCTCCTGATCCGACAGGAGCAGGCGCTTGATTTCCTGATGGAATTCCGCCACTTTCATATTCGAGGTGTCGATCACGAAGGAGGCCCGATTCCGGATTTTTTCCAGTCTCTTGCGCTCCTGGCCGATGGCATCCAGCATATTCCCGCTGACGGCCAGGGGATGGGTTCTGCGCGTTTCCTTGTACCTGCGGATCAGCACCTCGTCGGAAGCCTCCATGAACATGATCTTGTATTCGATCCCTTCGGTTTCCAGATAATCCAGGCTTTCCCTTAAATCGTCAAAAAATCTTCCGCCCCGGATGTCCGCAACAAAAGCTATTTTTTCAACGCCTCCCGATGTTCTTTTGACCAACCCTACAAATTCCCGGATCAACTGAGGCGGCATATTGTCGATCGCATAGTATCCCAGGTCTTCCAGACAGCGTACGGCGTGGCTCTTCCCTGCACCGGACAGACCGGTCACAATGATGAATTCCATTTGTCAACTCCCGTCTTTTTGATCAAAATGTTGAGATGAACCGTCCTTTGACACGATCCTCACCTCCGGCTCCAGCAGGACGCCGGTCCGAAACAGCACCGTTTCCTGAATAATACGCATCAGGTCCACAATATCCGATGCCTTCGCTTCACCGGTATTGATGATGAATCCGGCGTGAAGCTCCGATACGCGGGCACCGCCGCAGGACAGGCCCTTGAGCCCCGCCTCCTCGATCAAACCGCCTGCAAAATGCCCGGCAGGACGTCGGAAAAAGCTGCCGGAACTTGGAAACTGGAGAGGCTGGCGCGTCGTCCTTCGCTGAGTATAATCTCTGGTTTTTTCCTGGATCATCCGAGGATCTCCCTGCGCCAAGAGCAGCTTGACGCCAAGGATCGTTTCTCCGTTTTCCTGAAAAATGCTTTTCCGGTAGGAAAATCCAAGTTCACTGCCCGGTCGATCCTTCATGATGCCGGTCCGGGATATCGAGCTGACGGAATGGACGATCTGGGACATCTCGCCGCCATAGGCGCCGCCGTTCATATAGACCGCTCCGCCTACGCTTCCGGGAATGCCGCAGGCAAATTCCATGCCTGTCAACCCGGATTCAGAAGCCGCGCGGGCTACTGTTGTCAGCAACGCCCCCGCTTCTACAAACACGATGTTCCCCTCGATCCGAACATGATCCAGTCCCCTGCCGATTTGCACAACGACTCCGTCGAAACCTTCGTCGTCAAAGATCAGATTGCTTCCGTTCCCCATGATCACACAAGGGATCCCGTTGGCTTCGATCACTTCCAGCGCGCCAAACAGCTCCGCCGCAGAACCGGGCGTCAGCAGCAACGCTGCGGGTCCGCCCACCCTCATGGTCGTGTATTGTTTCATGGAGCAGTCCGAATGGATATGCTCTGCGTCCAGGTAACGCAAGAGCTCCTGTCTAATCGGTTCCGTTTTCTGCTTCATTCGATTCCTCCGCAGCTCGGCTGACCTGAATCAGAACGTCGAGCCTGTTGATGATGCTGCGCCCCAGCATTTCCCGAAACACTTCGCTGTTGCCGTTTTTCAGATAGGCTGTGATCTGCTGATTGTATTCTTGTTCGCTGGCGAACAGATATCCCGCAGGAAGGCCGTTTTCCAGAAGAGCGTACAACAACCCCACGCCGGCCATCGTGACGGTATCTTCTCCGTAAGGATACACTTCAAGGATCTCCAAATGCATTTGCGCGGCTCTGGTCAAAGGATCCGTTGTCCTTCGTTTCTGAGCTGCCTGACGAAACAGCAGATCCATCTGCTCCGGCACCTCCCTGAAATGGGGAGGATTGTAGGACCACTCATATACGACCGGATTGTTCGTTCGAAATGCCGCGTCCTTCCGAAATATTATCGAATAGAATCGATTGAGAAGCTCTGTGGTAAGGCTGGTCTTCATCTCCAGATAATTGCGGATGTCCCGGTATACTTCTCTGTAGCGATGCAGGAACCCATAGTGCTCCAGGGGAATGTCTTCCATGATTTCCCCTTTCAATATATCTACGATCTGCCCTTTTTCCAAGGGTGTTCCCCGATATTTCATGCACGAAAAAAGCCAGCCCCACAGAGCGCTTTCCTCTTCCCAAGCCGCATATTCGGGCTTGTCGGGCCTGCTTTTTCTGTACAGTTCCAGCTTTTCCTCAAGATCCAGGTACATGACCCTCACTCTCCCATCGATCCGCTTATTTATCATACCATATTTTCAGTCAGGAATAAACGGGCTCTTCCAAAGAATTGCAGGGTGTTACGGGCGTGAAACGGTCCTTCGGATCATCTTGTTCAGTGCGCGAATCACCTGTTCTCCCATTTCTTGGGTTCCGATGCGGTCGGCGCCGGGCTGCATCATATCTGCCGTTCGCCAGCCGAGGGCCAATACCTGACGAACCGCCTCTTCCACTGCCTCCGCAGCCTCGTCCATGCTCAGGCTGAAACGGAGCAGCATCGCAGCAGAAAGAATGGATCCCAGTGGATTGGCTGCATCCTGCCCTGCAATATCCGGAGCGCTTCCATGGATGGGTTCATACAGTCCAAAAGCGCTTCCACCCATGCTGGCCGAAGGCAGCATACCGATAGATCCGGTCAAAACAGATGCTTCATCCGATAATATGTCACCGAAAAGATTGCTCGTAAGGATGACATCGAACTGTCCGGGGTTCCGCACCAGCTGCATCGCCGCATTGTCCACATACATGTGCTTGACTGCGATTTGAGGGTACTCCTCCGCCACGCAATCCACGATCCGACGAAAAAGTCGAGAGGTCTCCAGAACATTGGCTTTGTCCACGCTGGTCAATGTGCCGCGGCGGCCGACAGCCGCTTCGAAGGCGACCCGGGCGATCCGCCGGATCTCCGCTTCCGAATACTGTTCCACATCGTATGCCCGCACGCCCTCGGCAGTCTGCTCAGATCCTTTTTCTCCGAAATAGATCCCGCCGGTCAATTCCCGAACGATCAGCAGGTCGAATCCGTTTTCCACGATTTCCTGCCTCAGGGGACTGCTGCCGGCCATTTCGGGATAAAGCCTTGCCGGACGCAAATTGGCATACAGCTTCAACTCCTTCCGCAGTTTCAGCACCGCCTGCTCCGGTCGCTGCCCGCCGGGCAACATGTCCCACTTGGGTCCGCCCACGGATCCGAAAAGTACACAGTCGCTTTCAATGCAGCCGCTCAGGGTTTTTTCCGGCAGATACGTTCCCGATCGGTCGATGGCAGCGCCGCCTGCGTCGTACTCTGTCAAAATGATCCGATGTCCTGTGGCTTTCTCGGCCCATCGGAGGACTTTAACAGCCTGGGCCACCACCTCCGGACCCACACCGTCTCCGGGCAGAACGGCAATTTTATACGTCATGCCGAATCCTCCTCTCCTCCTCCAGCACACTGCGCACATAACCGACCAAACCGCCGTTTTCGATCATCCGGTTCATAAAAGGCGGAAATGGACGCGCTTCGTACTGCGCTCCGGTGCTTTCATTGAAAATACGCCCTGCTTGAAAGTCCACCCGGATCTGATCCCCTGCAGATATCCCATCCACAGCCTGGGGGCATTCCATGATCGGAAGTCCGATATTAAAAGCATTTCGATAAAAAATTCTGGCAAAGCTCCGAGCGATCACGCAGTGGATTCCGGAAGCCTTGATCGCGATCGGCGCGTGCTCCCTGGAGGAACCGCACCCGAAATTGAATCCGCCGACGATCACATCGCCCGGTTCCACCTGTTCCGTAAAATGCGCATCAATATCCTCCATGCAGTGCGCCGCCAGATGACCCGGCTCGGAAGTGTTGAGATATCTGGCCGGAATGATCACGTCGGTATTGATGTGATCTCCGTATATAAAAGCTTTTCCCATGGTCGTTTTCCTTTCTGTTATTGATAGGGGTTTCATCCGATCGAAGGCGCGGCCGGCAGGTCGAAGGGGGATGCGATCTTGCCCGTGATCGCAGTAGCGGCCGCCACTGCCGGGCTTGCCAGATAGACCTGAGATTCCGGATGCCCCATCCTGCCCACAAAATTTCGGTTTGTGGTGGATAATGCAACCTCGCCTGCGGCAAGGACGCCGGTGTGCCCGCCCAGACAAGGACCGCAAGTGGGTGTGGAGAACACGGCGCCCGCCTCCACAAAGATCTGAGCCCAGCCGTTTTCAATGCAGTTCAGATACACCTGCTGGGTTCCGGGAATGATGATCAGCCGTACGCCGGGCGCCACCTTTTTCCCTTTCAACAGGGTTGCGGTCACTGCCATATCCTCCATCCGGCCGTTGGTACAGGACCCGATGACCACCTGATCCACGACGATGTCCTTCGCTTCCCTGACCGGCCGGGCGTTTTCCGGCAAATGTGGGAATGATACCGTCAGTTCCACTTGAGACAGGTCCACTCGGATCGTTTCTTCGTACACGGCATCTTCGTCGGGCTCGAATACCCGAAACACTTTTTTCATATGCGGATTTGTGCAAGGATGGGCTTCTGCATACGCTCTGGTTACCTCATCTACGGGAAAGATACCATTTTTGGCGCCGGCCTCGATGGCCATGTTGGCCATGGTGAACCGGTCGTCCATGGAGAGTTCGGAAACACCGGGTCCCGTAAATTCCAACGATTGATATAAAGCGCCCTCCACACCGACACTGCCGATGATGTGAAGGATCACATCCTTGCCGGAGACCCAGGGCCCCGGCTTTCCGGTCAGGATCACTTTGATGGCCGAAGGAACTTTGAACCAGGCTTTGCCCAGCGCCATGCCCGCCGCCATATCCGTGGAGCCCACACCGGTGGAAAAGGCACCCAGCGCCCCATAGGTACAGGTATGAGAATCGGCGCCGATGATCAGATCGCCGGCAGTCACCAGACCTTGTTCCGGCAGCAGAACGTGCTCAATGCCCATCCGGCCGACTTCATAGTAGTTGCTGATCCCCTGTTCTTCTGCAAACCGGCGCATCTCCAGACACTGCTGTGCCGCCTGGATATCCTTATTGGGCGCAAAATGGTCCGGGATCAGCATTACTTTATGCGGATCGAATACTTTTTCCGCGCCCATTCTTCGAAATTCCCGTATAGCCGAAGGCGCCGTGATATCGTTCCCCAAAACGGCGTCTAAAGACGCTTCGATATAATCTCCTGCCTCAACGCATTCCACTCCCGCATGAGCGGCCAGGATCTTTTGTGTCATTGTCATTCCCATAATCATTCCTCTCTTTCCGGCATCCTTCTCGGATTCCTTGATCCTGCTGCGTCAAGACATCAGACTGTCTTCGTACAAGATCTTATTGACGGCGTTCACATAGGCCAGGATGCTGGCTTCGATCACGTCGGTGGACAATCCCCGGCCGGTAAAATGACCGCCCTTTGCCTCCAGCTTGACGAAAGCGTCGCCCAAGGCGTCTTCTCCCTCGGTAATGGAGCGGAGCTGATAGTCCTCCAGACTGATACTGAATCCGACGATTTTTTCGATGGCCTTGAATGCGGCGTCGATGGGTCCTTCTCCCCGGGATACTTTTTCGTACACCTTATCATCTTTGATCAAGGCGATCACCGCTGTGGACGTAATAGAATTGCCGCTGTTGATCACAAAACGGTCCAAGCCGTACACCATGGGCACCTCGGCCAGCCGTTTGCTGATGAGGGCCTCGATGTCCCGGTCATATACCAGTTTCTTTTTATCAGCCACTTCTTTGAACTGCTCAAAAGCGATGACCAACTCTTCCTCCGTGACCTCATACCCCAGATCCTTCAGCTTCGTGCGGAAGGCGTGCTTGCCCGAATGCTTGCCCAGCACCATCTGATTGGCTTTAAAGCCCACGGATTCGGGCGTCATGATCTCATAGGTCTTTTTATTCTTGAGCACACCGTGCTGATGGATGCCTGCCTCATGGGCAAAGGCATTTTCTCCTACGATGGCTTTATTGGGCTGCACGGCTACGCCGGTGATCCTGGACAGCAGTTTCGAAGCGCGAACCAGCTCGGTGGTGACCACATCGGTCTGGATGCCATACACATCCCGACGGGTGGCCAGCGCCATAACAATCTCTTCCATGGCGGCATTTCCCGCCCGCTCGCCGATCCCGTTGATCGTGCATTCGATCTGCTCCGCACCGGCGCGAATACCGGCCAGCGAATTAGCGACCCCCAAGCCCAGATCGTTGTGACAGTGCACCGCGATCGTCACGCCATCCAACGCCGGACAGTGGTGGCGTATTTTCATTAAAAACTCATAAAATTCCTCGGGAACCGCATACCCTACCGTATCGGGAATATTGATGGTCGTCGCCCCGGCTTTGATCACCGCATCAAACACTCGAGCCAAAAACAGCGGGTCGCTCCGGGTCGCGTCTTCGGCGGAAAACTCCACATCCCCACAGTAGCCTTTTGCTCTGCGCACCATGGCTTCCGAGGTTTCCAACACCTGCTCCGGGGTCATGCTGAGCTTATATTCCATGTGGATCGGAGAAGTGGCCAGAAAGGTATGGATCCTGGGCTGCTTCGCGCTTGACACCGCTTCCCAGGCACGATCGATATCCATGGGTACGGCTCGGGCCAGACTTGCGACTACAGAGTTTTCTATTGTTTCTGCAATGGTTTTCACTGAGAGAAAATCCCCCGGAGACGAAATGGCGAATCCGGCTTCGATCACATCCACATTCATGCGTTCCAGCTGCTTTGCCAGCTCCACTTTTTCCGCCAGATTCATGCTGCAGCCCGGCGATTGCTCTCCGTCCCGGAGCGTGGTATCGAAAATCTTGATTGTTTGACTCATCTTTGGATCCTCCGTTCGTTTCGTTGCCCGGGGAATAAAAAATCCCCGGAGTAAGTTATACTCCAGGGACGATGTATACAACCGCGGTACCACCCTGTTTACCGGAAAACCGGTCACTCTGCAGGTTCTGTCAAACCCAGGGTTTCGATAACGGGACCTTCCGGGATCCCTTATCAGCCTTTGCGTTGGGGGATCCAGCTCAAGAGCGAGAATACCGGACTTTTTGGTATCGGCTCGCAGCGACCGCCGACTCTCTGAAACGCTATGACATCCGGTAGCACTCCGTCATTGCTTTTATATATTGTCCATAAGTGTACAAAAGCTGAAAGCACTTGTCAAACACTTTTTGAATTTATTTTATTTATGAAAGTATAAGGCTAAATTATCGCTTTAGGAAAAAAAGTCTGTTACTGCTTAATTTATTCTTTAATCTTTTTGGCAAAGTGGTATAATGTTCTCGAAAAGAGAACCCTCGTGTTCGCACTATAAGGAGGAGACCATGAAATTTTCCAGCAAGATCCAACGTTGCGCTCTGTCTCCCATACGCAAATTCTATCCGTATCAGGTGGAATGCGTCAAACAGGGCAAGAAAATCTATCATCTCAACATCGGTCAACCCGATATCAAAACCCCTCCCATTTACTTCGAGACTGTGCGCAATTTTAGTGCGCCCGTTCTGGAGTATGCACCCTCTCCGGGTATTCCTTCCGTCATACAGGCTGTTCAAAAATACTTTGAAGAGATCGGCATCCATTACGATACGCCCGATATCGTCGTCACATCCGGCGGCAGCGAAGCTTTGATGTTTACCATGGCCACCATTTTGGATGACGGAGACGAGATCCTGATCCCGGAGCCTTTTTATCCCAATTACAGTACCTTCGTAAACACCACCGGCGGAAAGATCGTACCGATCCCGACCACAGCCGAGGAAGGCTACCATTACGCAGACAAAGACAAAATCGAAAAACTGATCACTCCCCATACCCGGGCAATCATGTTCACCAATCCGGGAAATCCGACCGGCGCTGTTTTGAACCACGAAGAATGCAAGATGCTTGCAGAGCTGGCTGTGAAACACGACCTCTTCCTGATCGCCGACGAAGTGTACAGAGAATTCATTTACAGCGGCGAACCCCTGTCTTCCATGGGCAGTTTCAAAGAAGCAGAAAATCACGTGATCCTGATCGATTCCGTTTCCAAGCGATTTTCCGCCTGCGGTGCCAGGATCGGCGTTGTCATCACGAAAAACAAGGACTTCCAGGGTGAATTCATGAAGCTCTGCCAGGCCAGACTCTCCGTCGCCACGCTGGATCAGCTTGCTTCCGCCCAATTGTACACAGTGGACAAGAGCTACTTCGAAGAGGTACGTGTCGAGTATAAGAAGAGAAGAGACACAGTCTACAACGCGTTGTCGAAGATCCCCGGCGTCATATGCAAGGAGCCGAAGGGCGCCTTTTATGTCATGGCCAAACTGCCGGTGAAAAACGCCGAGGATTTCCTGGTTTGGCTGCTCACGGAATTCGAAGACAAAGGAGAGACAGTTATGTACGCGCCCGGCGGCGGATTCTACGCCACACCGGGAAAAGGACTTAACGAAATCAGGATCGCCTACGTCCTGAACTGTCAGGATCTTGAGCGGGCCATTGAACTGCTTCGCCTCGCGCTGGAGCAATACAAAGACTGACCGGAGATGCCATGAAAACAGTAAAAGTATTCCACTATGACGCTTTTACAAAGACCGCCGGCAAGGGAAACCCTGCCGGCGTCATTTTTGTAGCGGAAACTTATACAACAAACGAAATGCAGGAAATCGCCCGGCAAATCGGCTTCAGCGAATGCGCATTTGTTCTGCCTTCTCAGAAGGCGGATCTGCAGCTGCGCTACTTTACACCCGGCGCGGAAGTCAATCTCTGCGGGCATGCCACTGTAGCATCCATTTTTGCGTTGTACAACGGATTGGCGGCCGAGGATGCGCCGATCCGCAAGAGAGTTGAGACCAAGGCGGGAATCATCGACATCGTATACCGCCCCGATACCAAAGAGGTTTCTATGACACAGGCCGCCGCAGTGTTTGAACCTTTTACCGGAAATGTCAAGGCACTCTTGGGCACGATCGGACTGAACGCGGAAGATCTGGACCCACGCTATCCCGTCGTTTACGGCTCCACCGGGCTGTGGACGTTGATTCTGCCTGTCAAGACCTTGGATGCCTGCTCCCGAATGGTACCCGATCACCACGCTTTTCCGCCGGTTCTGACGGAGAGACCCAACACCTCCGTCCACCCCCTGTGCGTGGAAACGATCCATCCGGAAGCCACGCTCCACGGCAGACACTTCTCCGCGGCGATCACAGGACGCGTGGAAGACCCCATCACCGGCACCGCCTGTGGGGTTATGGGCGCCTACTACATCACCTTTATGGACCCCGGCATGGAAAGCTGTGACATCCTGATCGAGCAGGGCCAGGAAGCCGGCTACGACGGACTCGTTCACGTATGGGCGCACAAAACCGGGGGATCCACAGAGGTTCAGATCGCAGGAACCGCTGTCTATGTAGAAGATCTTCAGGCGCAGATCTAGAAAGAAACAAAAAAAACGCCGTGGCCGCCGGTTGATCTCGGGGCCACGGCATTTTGATTCATTGTGGGATCTTGCAGCTAGAAGGATTCAGCCAGTTCGTTCACATCGGTCAGCGGGCGGTTCTGTTTGACAGCTGTTTCAGCCAAAGTCAGTTTTCCGTCGTAGCAGGTGAGGCCGGTGCGCATGAAGTACTTATTGTCTTTCAACGCTTTTTCCACACCTTTTTCTGCGATTTCCAAAACGATGGGCAATGTGGCGGATGCCAGCATTTCCGAAGAAGTCTTGGCAAAAGCGGAAGGGATATTGTCCACACAATAATGGATAATGCCATCCACGACGAAAGTCGGATCCGTGTGGGTAGTGCTGCTGCATGTCTCGATCGCACCCGGTTCATCGCAGGCTACGTCGACGATCATGGCGCCGGGCTTCATCATCTTCAGGTCTTTCTTCCAGACCAACGGTTCGTTTTTGGTCCGATCCCACATAATGCAGTTGATGATCACATCCGATTCCTTGATACATTTTACAAAGTTCGCACGATTGGACATCAGGAAGGTCACATTGGGAGGCAAAGCCAGTCGAGCCGCTTCCATCGCCTTGAGGCTGTTGTCGATGATGCGCACTTCATTGCCCAGAGCTGCCGCAAAAGTCGCTGCGCCCATGCCGCTGTTGCCGGCGCCGATGATGGTGATCACGGGCGTGTCCACACCGGTGATATTGCAAAGGATCTGTCCGTCTCCACCGTGAACCGCCTGCTTAAAGTGCATGGCAGCCATAAAACCGCCTCGTCCGGCAATCTGGCTCATGGGTTTGAGCAGCGGAAAGCCTCCGTTGGCATCTCTGAAATCCTCATAAGCAAATGCAGCGCATCCGCTCTTGAGCAGAACATCCGTCTCCTCAGGATGCGCATTGGAATGGATATACGTCATAAGGATCTTGTCCTTGGTCATATACTTGAACTCCTGGGGGAAGAGTTCCTTGACCTTGTAGATGAGCGTAGATTTCGTATATACGGTATCCGCATCGGCGATGGTCGCTCCTGCAGCCGCATAATCTTCGTCGGAAGCTCCGGCAATCTTTCCGGCGTCATGCTCCACGTAAACTTCGTGCCCCTTCGATACCAGTTCGCGCACCGTATCGGGAACCGCGGCAACGCGGTATTCGTTCGGCTTGATCTCCTTTAATACTCCAATGATCATTTCGTACTCCTTTCAGCTTTGACAGGTAAAAACCATTCTGTTCAAATAAGAAGTGCAATATATGTGCCAACTTCAAGGCCTTGCAATGCAAGGCTTTAAAAGATCGACCCCGAAAATGCGACAATATTTCGCCGCTTATTGCGCAAAAACCGACAAATACTTGTCGGTTTTTGTTTCAGCCGTGCTTTGCCGGCTCATATTTCAACTGCAGCTGCTTCATCTTGTATGTGAGCGTCTGTCTGGGAATACCAAGAAGCTCGGCGGTCTTCGTTTTGTTTCCTGCGGCTCGCTGAAGCGCACGGAGTATCAAATCTTTTTCCAGGGCTTCCATTGCCCGGGACAACGGAAGGATCTCATTTCCGTCGGCGTTTTCCGAGTTGTCCGGACCTCTTTCATTCTCGAACAGTCGCTCATGCAAATAGGACGGAAGATGCTCCGGCCCAAGGATCTCGTCGTCTCCGGCGAATTCCACAGCCAACTCGATCACGTTCTTCAGTTCGCGCACATTTCCCTCCCAGCGATAAGAAAGAAGGGCTTCTCTGAGAGGACCGGTGATCCCGCGAATGTGTTTCCCGTAGAGGTCTTGAAAATGCTTGATATAGTATTCGATAAACAGCTCAATGTCCTCCTGTCGCTTTCGCAGAGGCTGGATTCGGATGATGCTGCTGGAAAACCGGTAAAACAGATCTTTGCGCAATATGTTCCGCGCCATAGCTTCTTCGGGCTCCACGTTCATGGCTGCGATGATCTTTACATTGACTGTTTTGTCCCGGTTGTCGCCCAAAGGTCGGAAAGTGCCATCCTGCAGAACGCGGAGCAGCTTGGCCTGCACCTGATACGGAATCGCATTCAGCTCATCCAAAAACAGTATGCCTCCGTCGGCCTCTTCGAACAGCCCTCTGCGATTTTCCGCACCGGTATATATGCCCCGCTTCGTACCGAAAAGAATGGACTCCATCAGATTTTCCGGAACCGTCGCGCAATTGAGCACGACGACTTTGCTTCGGGGAACGCCGCTCTGAGTAATCATCGCTTGCGCAAACAGTTCCTTCCCCGTTCCGGTCTCTCCGTAAATGAGCGTTGGATTCGGCAACTTTGCCAACGTCCTTGCCATATCGATGTTCTTGCGCATTTCCGGATTTCGGGTCTGGATCAGGCTGAAAGTGATATAGCCCGATTCCCGCTGCAGCGTCTCAAGAAATTCGTTAAAGATCACATCACTCTCTTCGCTGTCCACGTTTTCCAAGGGTTCCACATCCTTGGCCAACTCTACGACACCGACGATCTTCCCTCGACGACGGATGGGCAGAGTGACGTTGTGGGAAACAAATTCATGCCCCAGATAATCGTGATACCGCTGATTTTTCTGAACGACGATCTCCCCTGTGGTCATGCATCGATAAATCGAACTGTTCGCCCGAGTCACGTCCGTGTAGACTTCAAAAAAGTTCTTGTTCAGAATATCCTTAGCCGCATACTCGGTCTGAATGTTGGTTCTGGAATCATAGCGGGAATTGAAAATGATGTTGAATTTGCTGTCTACGATCAGAATATAATCCAAACTGTTGAATAAAAAGCTGCCGATGGATAACAAAGATCACGCCTCCTTTCAGCGAAACATATTTTCGATTTTGTCGATCTCTTCCCGGGGCAAGGACTCCAGGCCCTGCTCACGCCTGTACAGCTGTTCGCTGAGCAGTGTGAATCCCGCTTTGTTCACTTTGTAGCGGGACAGGAAGTATGCGCAGGACAGCATACCCAGGGCAGGAAACAGAATAAAGATCCGCTCCAGCATAGCCAGCGCCGCAGGATCCTGAACTGCAAGAGTGCCGTCGAAGCCGGAAAAATCCAACAATCCCGTCACCAGGCGAAGCGTCAGCGCGACCGCCGCAACAGATATCAGCGACTGCAGCGCCATCAAATTGCCTTCCCGTCGCTTTCCGAACCGGTATTCATCCAGATCCGTCACATCGTAGAAATTGGTATTGCACAGCTGCCAGAAGACGGCCTGGGCATACACGCAAGCAAGCACGTACACGTACATCTCCATTTTCGAATCGATGCCGCGAAAGACAAAAAAGAAGGCCAGGATACCGGTCCCGGTTGTGGAAGCCACGAGCAATTCCTTCTTGCCGTACTTCAAAGCGCCTCTGGCGATCACCAAGATAAAGCCCATTTTGATCAAGCTTGTGACGATGTACAGTGGTGAAATGAATGTGGACGAAATGCCCATGCGGTAGACCACATAAAACACCATGCAAGCTGTGTAGGTCGTATAGGAAAAGCTGATGCCGATCTTGGAATAGATCAAGAGCCGATAGGGCTTGATGTGCAGCAGCTCCGAATAGTCCCGCAGCGTGGACAGCAGGCTCTGCTTGTCCGGTGGCGTTATGACGACTCTCTCCCGACCCCGGGTGCTGTTCCAGCAAATCATGATCCCGGCAAAAACCAGGCAGCTCAGAGCCACAACGAACGTGAACCAGGCGCTGCTCTCGGACATTCCGTTTCCGACGAGGAGCGCGATCACAGCCAGCGGCGCCGCCGATCCGATAAGATCCCCTGTCACACTGAATATTCTGGAGGTGCTGATCATGCGGATCCTGTCCTCGTAATCCGTAGCCACGTCCGCGCCCAAGGCCAGAAATGCCACAAAAAAAACGGCAAAGGATGTCCAGTATAAGAATCCGAACGTCATATAATACGCCATCTGAACACCGGGACTGGCTTGAAGATTATAGTAGCAGGCCATGAAACTGATGGGCATGGCAAACGCCCCGAAAAGGATCAGCGGCCTTCTGCGCCCGAAACGGCTGCGCAGGTTGTCGGAAAACCGTCCGACTAAAATGCTGAATATCGCATCGGCCATGATCGTGATGGAAATGATCGTACCGGCCCTTCCGGCTTCCATCCCCACGATGCCGGTCAAAAACAGAAGCTGATATGTGCTTTGAAAATTGTAATAACAGGCGTCGGGGAGATAACCGACGCCGTATCCGATATGCCTTTTAAACTGTTGGAATCTTGTCTCTTGCATCGCAGCGGATACGCCAGGGCGATCCGACCTCCGTTTCTCCAGGAACTAGGCCTTTTTGACGATAAAAAATACTCCTGCTAAAACCATCCCCACGCCTACCATGGCGCGGCTGTCCACCCAGGGGAAAAACACCTTGAGCAGGATGAGCCCACCCATAGTCACAAGCGCAAGTCCCAACACTTTTCCGGAATCCCGGGTTTTCTCCTTTGCAGGTGGACCTGCATAGGCACTTTCCGGCGCCGGACTTGACTGACGAGCGGGAGCAGTCTCTTCGACGCCTTCCTGAGAAACAGTCTCCGAAGCATGATTTTCGTAGCGCGTTCCATCCGAAGCGACATAGCCCGGAGTGCCTCCGTCTGCGGAGACCGGCGCCGGAGAATATGTCTGCTGAACCTCCGCCGTCAGTGGTTCGGAGGGGATCACCAGCGCGGCGATCAGATAAAACAGCAGTCCGGCTCCATAGACCAGCGTAAACAGTACAAAGAGCAGCCGTACCACTAAAGAATCCACATTGAAGTATTCGGCGATGCCCCCGCAAACACCGAACAGGGCTTTGTCCTGCTGTGACTTGTATAGTCTTCCTTTTCTTTCCATTTAAATAGGTTCCTTTCTCTAATCCTGACCGTAATCCACAAAACTGAGGTTCAGATCCACAGGGCCGGTGATCCCATCCACACGGCCGTTGTTCGTATACTGCCACATTTGATATTCGTAAGGGAAGAAAGGTCTGTTGAAGTACTGCGCAAACCACTTGTCGTACTCCGTAAGCCTTGTCAGATCCAATTCTTCCATATACCAGCGAATATTACAATACAGCATAGGTGTGTAGCCTGCCTCCCGTACCGTTTCGCAGAAGGCCACGGTGATATCTGTCTGTTCCTGTTTTGTGAGACCTACGGTCCGGGCCGTGAGGGAAGCCGGATCCTCGAGATCCAGAACCACCGGCCATGTGATATCATAATCCTTGATGTTCTCCAATACGAACTCTGCTTCCTCGATGGCTTCTTCCACTGAAATGGCTTGCGTCACGAAATAAACGCCGACAGCCACACCGTTGTCCAACGCACCCCGGACATTCTCCTCGTATAACTCGTCCATGACGAGTCCACCCTTATCATAACCCCTGTAGCCCAGACGAATGATGGCATATTCCACACCGTCGGCAGCCGCTTTTTCCCAATCGACGGTCTTCTGATAGCGCGAGATGTCGATCCCTTTGATGGAGAGCGTTTTTCCACCCTGCACATAGGCCACTTCCCGATGAGTCGTATCCAGTTCCACCAGATTGTCCCAATTGTAATCGGATTTGGGCAGATCGGGATCGACCGGCGCAAAGACATAGTCCCCGTTTCGGTCTTTGTAGACAATCGTATCGGTAAAAAATCGCTGGGTAAACTCCCAAACAGTGTTGCTTTCTGTGGCATAACGGTAGATTTCTTCCTGTGTGACGGTCAGTCCGTCCACAGGCTCCTCTGAAGCCGGTGGTTTGGCGTCGGCAGGATCCTCCTCGGGCGGCTGTATGGTGCAGCCCGAAAACATGCCCATGGATAAAACGCCTGCCGCTGCCAGTATCCCCGCTATATATTTTCTTCCGTTCATCCGGTCCCTCCAAGATAGTCGGCTATCGCTTCTATGATCAATCTCCCTGCCACCGAGCCACCGTCCAACAGCCCGATGCCTTTTTCTCCGTAGTACACCGCCCGCCCGTGGACAGGCATCATCTGCCGCGTGGCCTCAGAACCCTCCGCCGCTGCCTGGGCGGCAAGTGCATAGGCTTCCGCAGCAGGTTTGCCTTCGTTCTCTTTCAGGATCCGGACTGCCGGACAAAGCGCGTCAAGAATGGTCTTTTCTCCGGGTTTGGATCCGGCTTTTTCCATGAGAAGAGTCAGCCCCTTGTCCATGGCTTCGTTCATTTCCGAGAAACCGGCGGACTCTTTCCCTTTCAGATGACGAGCCATTCCCATCATGCCCAGGGACAGGATCGTTCCCAGAGACGAAGGCGCAGCCTCGTTGAAAACAGAGCTGCTTTTCATGAACAGTTTGCCGAGATCCGTCTCTTCCGCCTGTTCCAAATATTGTCGAACAGCTCGGAAACCGCCGGACATGGAAATACCCAGATCTCCGTCGCCGTTCTGCTGATCCAGTTCGATCAAATAGTCTTTGTTCTCATCCATTACACTGCTGACCGCACTGAATATTTCCGCTAGTTTTTTCCGATCCATCCGTTCCCTCCTACTTGTTGGCGTTCGTGTAAAAAGGTGTTGCGGCCGGATAGCGAAGCAGTTCTTTGAACTCCTTATCCAGCTTGAATACCGTGACTGAAAGACCTGCCATTTCCATGGACGTGGCAAATTCTCCGATGTGGGGCATAAAGACCGAAACGTTCTTTGCCTCCAACGTCTGATGTATTTTGCGGTAGACGATAAGCAATTCTTCCATGGGTGTCGCGCCCAAACCGTTCACCATTACAGAGACTTCATCACCGGCGGCCAGCGGCATATCCCGGTCGATGGTCTCCAGGATCAACTGCGCAGACTCATCTGCGGACTTCAGCTTTTCCACCTGGATACCGGGCTCTCCGTGGATGCCCATGCCGACCTCCATTTCATCGGCTTCGATGTGGAATGTGGGTTTCCCGACCTCGGGAACGATACAGGGAGACAGAGCGATCCCCATGGTCCGGATCTGATCCAAAGCCCTTTGCGTGATGTTGGCCACCTCGTCCAGGGATTTCCCCAGAGCAGCCGCAGCGCCTGCTATTTTGAATGCGTAAACCATGCCCGCAACGCCTCTGCGCTTGCCTTCGTCCCCTTTGGGAGACGATGCCACATCGTCGGTCACCAAAACTGTTCTCGTGGCAATGTCGTCAAAGTCCGCTGCTTCGCAGGCCATATCGAAATTGAGCCGGTCTCCGCCGTAATTTCCATAGAGGCACAGCACACCGTTTCCCCGGTCGCATGCCCGGATCATGTCTTCCATCTTTTGCGCCGAAGGTGAGGCAAACACGTTGCCTATCGCGCAGCCATCCAACATTCCGGATCCCACATAACCCAGGAACACCGGCAGGTGACCGCTTCCTCCTGCGGTTACGATCCCTACTTTACCCTCGCAAACAGGTGCTTTCGATATCAGGATCCTTCGGTCTCCGTTGAGAAATCCGACTTTTTCTCCATAAGCAAGAACGATCCCTTCCATGGTTTCATCTACGAAATTTTCCGGTAGATTCATGATTTTTTTCATCTGTTTGCTCCTTCCGAATCAATGAAACGACAATTTTCTGTCGTTCAGATTGTATCATATGGGACCCGATAAGACAACTGACCGTCTCGGGCTTAATAAAAACGTAAGATGCTCGGCAGTCGGACCGTTTTCTCCTCGAAAAGGAGGCTACTCCGCTTTTGCCACTACAACTTGATCGTAGCCTGTGATCACACGATAGTATCCGGCCAACTGCCCATCCAACTCTTCCATGCCTGTATCCAATCGCAGTGGTTGCCCTCCCAAAGCTGCCATCTTTTTTTGTGTCGCAACGACAATGATATTCTCTTTTCCGATCTTTCGGAGTACGTCCGGTGTCAGTTGCTGACTTCCTCTGCCCAGGAGAAATCCCTGTCCGCCGGTGACCGTAAGAATCAGTTTGAGCGGCCATCCTTCCGACAGCTCCAGGATACGGGATCCGTATACATCTGCTTCGATCAGCTTTTTGTTGCAGATCAGATCCACACCGATGAGCGTATTGGGAAGCTCCAGGCGCTCCATGATCCGCCGGGTCGTGGTGCCGGCGCCGATCAGGTAGCAGGTATCCGGCTCCATGTCCCGGATAATGCTGCCGGCTATGGCATGGGCTGCCGCGGCCTCCGAAAGCGGACTGGGCGCTTTTCGCCCCTGCATCAGGCGCTTCTCCTCGGGGATGGTCAGATAGCCGCGGAGTCGGACATCCACCCGATCCCGGCGGTACAGTTCTTCGTCGATATCCAGCACCTCGACCTCCCGGAGGGTCGTCAGGGTGCCGGCGAGATACAAGCGCGCCAGTTCTCCTGCGGCTTTAGGTGTGGAGGCATAGACCGGCGAATAGATCTTGACACCGGCCGGAATGCCCACTACCGGCTGTTTTTCGCCAATGGCCTCGTAAATGTCGGCCGCCGTCCCGTCACCGCCGGCAAACAGAAGGATACGAACATCTTCTTCGATCAGCTTTTTTGCCAGCGCCCGGGTATCCGCTGCGTCGGATCGCGGGGAAGCTTCGTGGAGAATACGCGTCTTGAATCCCAGGGATTCCGCGCAGCTGCCGCCCTGCTGATCCGCGCCGGTGCAGATCAGCAGGGTGTCCCGCAGCGGCATAAGCGCTCGAAGCGCCGCTGCGGCCCGGGCGTTCGAAAGAGGCTCCGCGCCGCGGCGCAGAGCCTCCTCCACCATTCCGTCCGTACCCTTGAGGCCTACGCTCCCGCCCAGACCCGCAATGGGATTTACGATCAGTCCGATTTTAGTCATTGTACTTCCTGTTGTAAATCTTCCAGGTGATGGCCCACCCTTCCGGGTCGTCCATCCAGCGTTCGTCCACCTGATGGATCGTACTGCGGTGGGGCGCTGTCTTTACTGTTTCGGGATCTTCATAGCACTCCTTTATGATATGCGCCACGGTGTCCGCATATTCGTCAATGTCTTTCCTTGAAGGAGATTCGGTGGGTTCCAGAGTGATCGGTTCGGGCAAATAATAAGGATGATGGGACGTCCAGAAATGCATACCGAAGTCCATCATGCGACGCTGTACGTCGCCGGAAGTAACACCGGTGTCCTTAGTAACCTGTTCCATGGTATACCGGCACTGCTCCACACGCTGATTGTTTCCGTCTTCGTAATAAGCCGAAATTCCCGGAATGCTCATCATACGTTTAAATAGGTAATTGTTATTGAGCACTGCGGTCTTGGTGGC
>JAQUXD010000104.1 GCA_028692535.1 Eubacteriales bacterium
CGAACAAGCTCTTCTTCACTCAATGTATTAAGGACATGCAAAGTCAGTTGCAAACCCACATGTCCCAGCAAAGAACTCCGCGCCGGATGGATCTCCAGCTCCAGGATTCGATAATCGCCCTGATTCAATGATTCCACAAGTGGATTCACTGCTTCGGAGCCATTGATTTCCATATAAAAATTAAACAGTCGATGCTTCCCCATTCTGCGGTTTTCCATGCGCGAGAGCAACGCTACCGTCACAAGGGAAAGTGCGGTACCGATCAATGCGCCGGAGTAAAATCCGATTCCACAGGCCAGTCCGATGGCGGCCATACACCACAAGCCCGCGGCCGTAGTCAGCCCTTTGACTTTAGCAGTGCTTTTGACCAGTATGGTTCCGGCGCCCAGAAAGCCGATGCCGGACAGTACTTGGGCACCGACTCGAAGCGGGTCCGTGCCCAGTCCCAGTACTTCTGTGGCATACAGTCCCACCAACACAGCCATGGTTGAGCCTACACCCACCAAGATGTGTGTTCGAAATCCGGCCACCCTTCCGTGACTCTCCCGTTCCATGCCAACAAGTCCCGCCAGAATCGCTGCCAATAGAAGGCGAAACAGGACAGAGATCAGATTAAAATCTCTCAGCAGTGCCATCCATTCATTCATAATCCAGCCCTCCCGAGGCAGGTGATGCCCTGCTCACGATCGAAAACTCCCGGAAAGGATATTCAACGATGGCAGTTCCATCCTCCAAATAGACATGTCGGAGATCCACCGTCAGTCCTTCCATTACCTTTCCGTTCAGAATACTGCGGAACGCATCCGCAGCTTCTTTGATTTTAAAGGGCGCCGCAATCAGCTCGTTGTGTGAGCAATACAACGCCTTCACTTCTTGGATCCGGGATTGGATTCGTTCCATGGAATTCAGGTACGCATTCAGATCGGAACGTCCGAATTCCGGACAGTCAAAATGCGCATATAACGCCGCTTGATAAAACATATCTCCGGTAAAAAGGCTCCCATTGGTTCGATCCAGAAGCATCATGCTGTCCGGAGAATGGCCCGGGGTATGAATCACTTCCAGTATTCGTTCTCCAAGGTCGATCAGCTGACCGTCCCGGACTGATCGGATTCGGTAAGGCGGCACAAAAAATGTTTCCGGGTCGAGCCCTTCGGGATATCCGCCAATGAACATCTCCGGACTCAGCTGATCGGCAAAAAGCCCGTGGGGCGCGCCTCTTTCCGCGGTATAGTGCGCCTGAGGGTCATCATAAGCCAGCACATGGTCAAATCTGTGATTGCATCCGATGTGGTCAAAATGCGAATGACTGTTCGCTGCTATGATTTCACCGGGATAAAGCTCCCGGGCAACTTCAGTGATATCAAAAAAACCTTCTCCAGTATCCCACAGAAGCGCTCTTTGGCTTCCGATGATCAGAAATGAATTGACCTCTTGGCAGTGCTTGGGTTCGGTGATGGCAAACACCTTTCCGGGCAATCGATACACACGAAACCAGTCAGAATGACAATCCAGCTCCACTTGTTCATATTTTGAATAATAAGGTCTTGGATACTTCTCCTGAAAACTCATGGCATCCTCCTGGAAAAAAACAGAGATTTGTTATGTACAATATAACAAATCTCTGTAGCTGTGTCCATGTTGTGTGCGTTGTTTCACAACTCGAGCACCTGGGCGCCTAAAAAGAAGCCCGCAGCCATCAATGTACCGTTCCAAAGGGCGATGCCGGCAGCAGAAGCTGTCAAATAGGTTTTCATGTCCACTTTTGCCGCACCTGCGGGGAAACAGATCAACGTCCGAATGACCGGTATCAGTTTTCCCACAAATACCGCACAGAATGCCTGTTCTTGCAGACGGTGCTCAAAACGGGAGATTTTCTCTCCGATGGCAGGTCTTTTTGTTTTTATTTTTACGATCAGCAAGTCCTCTCCGACATATCCGATCGCATATAGTACAAGGCTTCCGACAAGGCCGGCCAGAATCGACAGCGTCCATGCCAGCAAAAAGTTGCTTTCGGAATAGGCGACCCATACGCCGGTCGCCGGCAGAATGACCCCAGCCGGGAAACCGGGCAAATTCAAATATTCCAGAAAAACGACAACGAATATGACGATCATTCCCTGTTCATCCAGAAATTGAAGTATCTGCCGCGCATCCATGATCAGATCCCCTTCTTGCGTGCCTCCTGCTGCCGAAACAACATGGGCGCCTTTTGATACAGCGCTGCCATCGCCGCTACGGTGATAATGGTTTCCGGCAGCATATAGCTGCCGTTGTAGATCAAAGAAAATGTCACTGCGCCAAACCCGTCCTCTGTCAGAGAACCCCAGATTAAGAACCCTGAAACGAAGGAGCAGAGAAAACGGATAAAACACACGGCGAATGTCCCGAAGGTGACGCTCTTCCACGTCCTTTTTTCACCGAGCATATGAGAAAACCCGTCAGCCAGGCCCAGCAACGTAAATGCTAAAATGTAATCCAACAGGACGGCCCCCACGAGAGCTGTCGCGGTTCCGGCCGGCGGCGCGTACACACCACCCAGAAGCATCTGGAGCAGGCTGTTGGCAAAGCCGGCAAGCAACCCCCAATTTGTGCCGTGCCTGAACGAAATCAGGATGAACGGCAGCATGGAAACCGCTGTTACAGAACCTCCGTTGGGCATTCGGAACAGCTTGAACTGCGCGAGCACGGTCCCTACGGCGATCAAGATCGCACATTCGGCCAGTATCCGCACCTTCGAATCATTTGTACTCATAGTATGAGCCTCCTTATATGTGTTGTACATAAAAACAGCGCGCACACCACAAGGTGCACACGCCGGATCTCGAACAATTCATTGAATTCTTCGACACTTATGCTCCCTACGCCGGTATAACCCGGATCAGGTTAAAAGAGTTTGATCTCAGCCGCACAGCGGCACCCCTGTTTCTATGTCAGATTTATTATATCTCATCGCCCCGAAATGTCAAGGCAAAAGCCATCCTTTTCGACGTATATGAATGCTTCAGCGAACATATCCCTTATCGCGGAGGATTATTGTCGCCTGCTCGATGCGCGCTTCGTTGAGCATCAGTACGGGACCTGTGCAACCCATGCCGGATTCCGCATAGATTCCTTCCGCCCAAAGCGCTTCCACCGCTGCGTCCAGTTCCATCACTTCGATGCCATGGATCTCTTCGGTGCAGGTTTCTCTGGGGGGAATTATAATTGATGCGGCTGTCGATACTCCTGTCTGACTGCGTTGCTTCATTTCGTCGATCAACGTATTCAATCCGGCCTTTTTGGCTTTATCATATTCTTTGTGTGCGATGGCAAGAAGATCTCCTGTGACCGTCTGTGCCGCATATTCGATGGCGTTGGCAATCACAGTTGCGCCGGAAGCCCTGGAGACGATCAAGATGCGTTTATCATAGCCCTTGCCGATGCCGGGGCCATATCCGTATCCAATGGATTCAATGCCCCCGCCCGTGGTAAACGCAGACAGCATCTTCATCATCAGGTTGCCGGTGAGCGTATCCATGACCATCACATCGGCAGATCCCTGCAGCAGATCATTGCCCCGCATCAACACACCGCCGTCAGCTCTGGCCGAATCCGCAAAACGAATGGCATATCCCCTTTCGGACAGGATTTTCAGAATGCGCTCACACTGCCTGCCGCCCATCACATTGGCAATGCCTACCGTAGGCTCTGTGATACCACAGGTTTTTGCCGCAATGATACCGGCGATGGCGTTGCGCACCATGGCTTCGGTTCGATCCGTTGCCGAAGTGCCGGTAGTTGTGGCCAGGAACATCTCCCGCCCCAGGGCAGGTGTCTGAATACGGCCGACGGTCGCCACCCCGACAGGAAATGCATAATGGGCTGCCACCGCCGCGTCGATCTCTCCGGATTTCAGCATTTCGTCCATTCGATCCAGGCAGGCATCTCCTTCGATCAAAAATGCCTGGTACCCCTTCTTCCTTGCAGTATCCACTGCGGAACGAATCATTTCCGTTCCCAGTTCCGAATCCGGTACGGCTACGCCGATCACGGGCAGATCGGTGATCAATGCAGGCGCAACCACAGCGGAAGGCGATTCCTTCCTGGTGTTTTTCTGCATAAAGAATGATATCCCGTCAAACTGGTTGGTCATGCGGCCCAGGAAAAGCGATCCTTTTCCGATGATCATGGCGTTTACAGTACGTCCGGCCAGCATGCTCTCCCGTGCAAATCCCAGATAAGGAACCCCGGATGGAATGTGTCCCTGGGTCGGTGCGAAACCCCGCAATCCGTGCTTTTTAACAAAAGCCGGCAGCTCTGTCCGTTCCAACTGTCCGAGCTTGACGCCCAGGGCGGCGATCATTTTGTAGTTCGCTTCCGGCACGTCGCCGGCGCCTGCAGGCTTTGTGATGTCCGGATTTTGCATCTCCGGAGAATATTTATCCACGTCGGTGATTTTCATGCCTGCCGCCGTCAGCGGATTCGTTACAAGAGATTCGATGACAGCCTGTGGCGAAGATCCGGTCCCGACGGTGTGTCGTCCTATGATATCCAAATTGATTTCCGGATTGATCCCGTCGTTTTCCGAAATCAGCGCAGCAAAGCCGCCCAGGCAATCTTCCAAAATAGGCAGTCCCTTGCGAACGTGATCTTTGCCGTTCATGCCGAGCTTGGCCGTGCAGCCGCCTCCTGCAACGATCACATTTTGAAACGCTCCGGACTTGACCAAAGACGCGGCTTCCACGATGGCGTGGGCAGGGCCTGCGCAAAAGGCTCTCGTATCGGATCCGGTGGCGTTCAGCAGTCCGGCGATCTCCGCCGCCGCCTTGGCAAAGTTGCCGCCGCCCCGCTGATTCATGTCTCCGCAAGCTTCTTCGCTGCAATCGATCACATAGTCTACTTCGGTAGGATCGATGCCGCTTTGCCGGAGCAAATGAAGAATCGTGAGCACTTCGGATGCTTTGGAGACCAGATTTTCAAAAATGACATGAGCGCTCAGGTTCACATCCACATCGTGGGCCCGTTTGACGTATCCAACCAGCTGATCGCCCACAATAATAGGCTGCGCGTGCTCCCGTTCCACTTGTTTGCGGATAAGTTCGGAATCCTCCCCTTCTTTGATCAAAGCATGCATGGATTGAGTGATGAGAGGATGCGCTTCCAGCTTTAGCTTAACATTTCGAACAAATTCCCTGTCCAGATGAACCAGATCAAAAGCGTCGCAAATCTGCATGAGTACAGCGAACTCATCTTCCGGCATCACTTCTCCGAAAGGTCCGAATCTGGAGGGATTCTCCACCTTTTTATCAAACCAGGGCTCCTCGATCACCGATAATTCTTCGATGGACAGATTTCCGATGTAGGTCTGATTCGGCGGATAAGCCAAACAGTCTTCGTATGAACGGATGTGTCCCGGAAGTTCCTTCAGATACTCGGAGTCGGGATTGACGCTCCGTTCCGTCGTCTGGGTCGTTCCGTGGTGCATCAGCATGCCGGGCACGTGAACGAGGACATAGCCGGTCCCTTTTAAGACACTGTTGTTCATGATGCGAAATTCCTTTCGTGGTGAGCAGGGGGTGGCATCACCACCCCCTGCACTGTGCATACATTAATACTTGGTATACTGATCTCTGATGGCGGACATTTCGGTGATGATGTCATCGACATCCAGCACCATTTCCATCATGCTCACCTGTTCGTCGTAGATGCCTGCATCCACTTCTTCCTTGATTTCCGGTTCACAAATGTGATAGACAAGAAGTCCCAACGAGACTCCCGCCAACGGACCTGCATAAGTCGGGTCGCCTGCCGTTACCGT
>JAQUXD010000105.1 GCA_028692535.1 Eubacteriales bacterium
GGACGGTTTATCGATCTGTTTCTGCGCACAATACAAACAATTGTACCATAGCGTCACCTTGTTAAGTTATCACAACCGCTCGCCGCTGTCAACGATTATCCTGTTTTTTTTAAGGTTGCGCATCGTCCGGGCCCTTGGTCACGTCGACCCAGACACCGCCGGTAGCTTGGGCCAGATCTTCCGGCGTAAATCCCACTGCGGAATTCCCGGTTCCCGCCGCCGGAAAAATCATTTCGTACGCTTTCAGAGATTCATCTAAAAAAACGCCGATCCCTTCGGGCAGACCAAAGGGGCATACGCCGCCTACGGGATGTCCCGTCACCTCCAGAGTTTCTTCGAAGGAAAGCATCTTTGCCTTGCAGCCGAAGCGATCTTTATACTTTCTGTTGTCGATCCTAGCAGTGCCCATGACCACAAGCACAAAATGCGTGCCGTCTTTCAGCTCCATGGCCAGGGTCTTGGCGATCTCTCCGGGCTCTCGACCCAAGGCTTTGGCTGCCAGTTCCACGGTTGCGCTGCTTTCTTCCAGGAGAATGATCTCGTTGGGGATCTGGTGTTCTTCAAAATATTTCTTGACTGCTTCGTATCCCATGACGCCTCCTCTCAATGAAAAAGACCCTTTCGGGCCGATCGGTGAGTACATCATACAACCGGATCCCGGAAATTGCAAGGGTCTTCCGCAGAAAAAAAGAGGCATCAGCCTCTTCTTTTACTATTTTTGGAGTTTTCTGTAGGCTTCATACTTTTCCTGAGCCTGCTTTTCTGCTTTGTCGAAGAGCTCTTCCGCATGCTCCGGAAAGGTTCTCTCCAACGCGGAGTACCGGACTTCTCCGGCCAGAAATTCTCCGTAGGGAATGGTAGGTTCCTTGCTGTCCAGTATAAATACACCGGTAGTCGGATGATATCGATACAAGTGCCAATATCCTGCATCCACTGCCTTTCCGGCTTCCTGCTGCGCCAGATGCATGCCTGCGGCGATCCCGTGGGCGATGCAGGGCGCATACGCGATGATCACCGAAGGACCGTCGTAATACTCTGCTTCCCGGATCGCCCGGACCAACTGCGCAGGATCGGCCCCCATGGACACCTGGGCCACATAGACGTTCCCGTACGTTCTGGCCAGCGCGCCCAGATCCTTTTTGCCCGAGCGCTTACCGGAAGCGGTGAACTGAGCGACCGCTCCCAGAGGCGTAGCCTTGGATGCCTGCCCGCCGGTATTGGAATATACCTCGGTGTCCACAATGAACACGTTGACGTTCTCGCCGGAGGACAGCACATGATCCAATCCGCCGTAACCGATGTCGTAGGCCCAGCCGTCGCCGCCGTACATCCAAAATGTTTTGCGCGAAAAGTGCTTTTTGGCGGCCAGCATGTCCCGGATCAGCTTTTCTTCCTCTTCGGAAGTTTGGCCTGCTGCCGCGGCGCTTTCCAACATCCCTCGAAGCGCATCCCCGGCCTCGGCCGACTGCGTAAAGTCGTCGAAGGCGAGGAGCCATTGTTCCAAGGCCTTTTTGAGGCCCACGTTCCCGGTGATTTTCAGCAGAGCTTCCGCCCGTTGCTTCTGGGCTTCCCGCTGCTGTTTGACGGATAACGCCATCCCGAGACTGAATTCGGCATTGTTTTCGAAGAGCGAGTTGCTCCAGGCGGGGCCTTTTCCTTCTTTGTTTCTGGTATAAGGAATGCCGGGCATGGCGCCGCCCCAGGCCTGGGTGCAGCCTGTGGCGTTGGCCCAGTACACCCGATCACCGAAGAGCTGGGTGAGCAACTTGGCATAGGGTGTTTCTCCGCAGCCTGCGCAAGCGGCCGAAAACTCCAGCAGAGGTTCCTTGAACTGACTGCCTTTCACTGTAAAGGGATCGAAGATTTTCTTATCCGATATGCCGAGACCGTAGGTCCATCCTTCCCTTCCCGGCGGAACCTGATCGATCGGAGCCATCGCAAGGGCTTTCTGTTTGGCGGGACAGGAAGACACGCAACTGCCGCAGCCCGTGCAGTCGTCGGTGCTCACCGACAGCGTGTAGGACAATCCGACGGCAGTTTTCCCCTTCGCAGGGACAAGCTTCATATCTGCCGGCGCAGCGTCGGCTTCGACGGCATGGAGCAGATAGGGACGAATGGCAGCGTGAGGGCACACAAAAGCACATTGATTGCATTGCAGACAGGCTTCGGAATTCCACACGGGCACCGATGTGGCGATCCGTCGCTTTTCGTATGCCGTAAGTCCCAGCTCCACCTGGCCGTCTTCGTATCCTTCGAAGGCACTCACAGGGAGATCATCTCCCTTTTGGGCGTTGATCGGCCGCAGCAGATCCCGGATCACCTCCGGCACATCGGCCGACGCCTCGGCGATCTCATCCGGCGCAGATGCCCAGCTTTCCGGAATATCTACCTTTATGAGCGCTTCGGCGCCCCGGGTCGCGGCGTTCAGATTCTTCTCCACCACAGCGTCGCCTTTGGTGAAATACGTCTCTCGGACCGCTTCCCGCAGATAGGCGTCCGCCTCCCCGGACGGGATCACCGACATGAGACGGAAGAAAGCGGATTGCAGCACGATGTTGGCGTGAATCCCCAGGCCCAGCTCCCGGGCAATGCCGCTGGCATCGATGATGTAGAAATTCGCTTGTTTTTCGGCCAGCGCCCGCTTGACCTGCCCCGGGATCCTGTCTTCCAGCTCTGCCGCCGTCCAGGCGCAGTTTAAAAGAAACGTCCCGCCGGGCAGAAGCTCTGAGACCATATCGTACTGAGACACAAATGTCTGGTGGTGACAAGCGATAAAATCAGCGTTTCGCACCAAATAAGAAGAATCGATGGGCGCTTTGGAAAAGCGCAGGTGAGATTTGGTGATACCGAAGGATTTCTTCGCGTCGTACTCAAAATACGCCTGTCCGTAGAAATCCGTATGCTTGCTGATGATCTCCACGGTGTTGCGGTTCGCCCCCACCGTTCCGTCGGATCCGAGGCCCCAAAACTTGCAGGCAAAAACACCTTTCCTGACCTGCGGGATCTTTGCGTCCGGTGTCAGAGAAAGATGGGTCAGGTCGTCAACGATGCCGATGGTAAAGCCGTTGAGAGGTTTCGCGCTGCGAAGATTTTCGTAAACGCCGCCGATGTGGGCGGGTGTGGTATCCTTCGAAGACAAACCGTAGCGGCCGCCCACAATCAGGGGGCATCTTTCGCTTTGCGAAAAAGCGGTGCACACATCCTGATAAAGGGGCTCCCCGGCGGAACCCATTTCCTTGCAGCGATCCAAAACGGCGATCCGCAGGGCCGTTTCGGGAATCGCATCCAAAAGTCTTCCGATGGAAAAGGGCCGGAACAGATGGACCTGAACGAAGCCGACCTTTCGACCCTGCGCATTCAGATAGTCCACCGTTTCGCGAATGGCGCCGCTGACGGATCCCATGGCCACGACAACTTCCGTGGCGTCCGGCGCGCCGTAGTAATTGAAAAGCTTGTACCTGCGCCCGGTGCGCGCCGAGATCTGATCCATGTATCCTTCTACGATCTGCGGTACAACATCGTAGAAGCGATTATTGGCCTCCCGCACCTGAAAATAGATATCCGGGTTCTGGACCGTGCTGCGCAGGGCCGGTTCTTCCGGATTGAGCGCGTGGTCGCGGAATGCCTGAAGCGCCTCCCGATCCAGCATTTCGGCCAGCTCTTCGTACTCCATGGCCTCGATCTTGCTGATTTCGTGGGATGTGCGGAAGCCGTCAAAGAAGTGAAGGAACGGCACCCGGCTTTTGATAGCGGCCAGATGCGCTACGCCTGCCAGATCCATGACCTCCTGGACGCCGGAAGTGGAAAGCATGGCAAAGCCGGTTCCCCGGCAGTTCATCACATCGGAATGATCTCCGAAAATGGAAAACGCATGAGTCCCCACCGTGCGGGCCGCCACGTGCAGCACACCGGGATGTCGCTGCCCGGAGATGCGGTGCATCACCGGAAGCATCAGGAGCAGTCCTTGAGACGAAGTGTAGCTCGTGGCCAAGGCCCCGGTCTCCAGCGCGCCGTGGACTGCCCCGGCGGCCCCGGCTTCCGACTGCATTTCCACCAGCTTTACCGGTTGCCCGAATAGATTTTTCTTTCCTTCCGCGGACCACACATCGGTCTTTTCGGCCATGGGCGAAGAAGGTGTGATGGGATAGATGGCCGCAACTTCCGTAAAAGCATAGGCAACATAGGCCGCCGCCTCGTTGCCGTCCATAATGACAGTTCTTCTTTCTTTCATTGTACTGATTTCCGCTCCTTACCGCAGCCGATCCCCACCGGCTGCCGATGATCTACCATATAGCGGGGGCGGTCGAACCGCCCCCCGAAAAATCTATTCGCCTACTTGTACGGTCCACCCGAAGGGGTCCGGCAGTCTGCCGAACTGCAACCCGACCAGTTCATCGTACAGTCGTTGGGTCGTTTCTCCGATCTGTCCGCCGTTGAACTCGTAGTCCTTGCCGCCGTAGCCCAGAACCCCCACCGGGGTCACGATGGCGGCGGTCCCTACACCGAAGACCTCTTCCACGTTGCCTTTTTCCAGCTGTTCCAGCAACTCGGCTACAGACAACTGACGCTCTTCCACTTCCATGCCCCACTTTTTGAACATTTCGATGCAGGACTTGCGTGTGATGCCCGGAAGCACCGTATCGCCCAGGGCCGGCGTTACGATTTTCCCGCCGATTTTGAACATGATGTTGTTGCTGCCGACTTCCTCGATATATTGCTTCGTGGCGCCGTCCAGCCAGAGCACCTGGGAGTACCCTTCTTTCTCGGCTTGTACTGTCGCGTGGAACGAACCGGCGTAGTTCCCGCCGCACTTGGCAAAGCCGGTGCCGCCGTGCACACTGCGCGCCGCTGTTTCTTCGATCTTGATCCGTACGGGTTTCAGCCCTTCGACATAATAAGATCCCACAGGGCTGAGGATCACAAAAAATTTGAAGCTTCCCAGAGAATGCATGGACAGATCGTCGTGGTCGCAAATAAGCGTCGGCCGAACGTAGAGCGTCGTTCCCGGAGCGCTGGGGACCCATTCGGAATCAAGGGATACCAGGGTCTTGACGGCTTCCATAAAATATTCCTCGGGAACCGGAGGCATGCACATCCGCTCCGCGGAACGCATCATCCGGCGGGCGTTCTCGTCGGGTCGGAAGAGCTGCACTTTGCCGTCGGGACGACGATACGCCTTTAAGCCTTCGAAAATGCACATGCCGTAATGAAAGACGATGGCAGCAGGGCTGATGGAAAAGTTTTCGAAGGGAATGATGCGGGCATCGTGCCAGCCTTTTTCCGGAGAATGATCCATGATGAACATGTGATCGGTATAGTATCTGCCAAAGCCCAGTTTTGTTTCGTCTGCAGGCTTCGCCTTAGGTGCGGGGGCCTTGTTGATGGTGATCTGAAGCATTGTCTCCTCCTTCGGCTTATGCCGTTTCCACATTGGCCGCCTCGTACAGTCCCAGCTTTTCGACTGCGGCGGTCCTCATTTTATACTTTAATATTTTCCCTGCGGCGTTCATAGGGAACGAATCCACGAACTCCACATATTTTGGCACTTTGTGACGGGCCATATGCGCCCGGATGTATTCCCGGATCTCTTCGGCTGTGGCCGTCTGGCCTTCCTTGAGGATCACACAGGCCATGATCTCCTCGCCGTATTGCTTATCCGGGACGCCGATCACCTGAACATCGGCGACCTTCGGGTGATTGTACACAAACTCTTCGATCTCTTTGGGGTAGATATTCTCTCCGCCCCGGATGATCATATCCTTGAGCCTTCCGGTAATGCAGAAATTGC
>JAQUXD010000106.1 GCA_028692535.1 Eubacteriales bacterium
GGAAGGCAGCTGCCTGTTCCCGTAATTTTTATACTCATGGCTTTTCCTTCAACAGTCTTTTTTCAAAAAATCCGTTCATTTTCAACATCGCGGTGTATAAGGCTTCTTTCTCATCCTCCCGCAATCCGGCAGCGATGTTGCTCACCAGTTTTTTATGAAAAAACCGATGTACCCGGTCCATCTGCATCCCTTTATCCGTAAGCCTCACGTAGACTCTGCGGCCGTCGGCCTCGTCCCGTACTTTGGTTACGTAGCCCTTCTTGACCAGCTTATTGATCGCCACCGTCACCGAAGGCAGGGTAATGCGCAAGTCCTCGGCGATGTCGCTGATCGTGCGCCCTTTGTCCTGATCCTCCGCTGCGGACTCCAGAATATGAACTTCGCTGACCGACAGATCATGTCCCGTCCGCTTGATCGATATCTCCTCGATCTTTGTGATGATTTTAAATGTATCCACCAGAATATCGTTGAGCTCTTTGTTGAACGAATCCATGTATTCCTCCCGTTCCGGGTGATCCGCGATTTAATTAGTTTATCTAATTAGTTTATATAAGCATTATACACCGCCGTCCTTCTCTGTCAACAAAAAAATAGGAGCTATATTTTGTACAGCTCCCACCGGCAGTCCTGAATCAAGTATTTTAGTTGATAGCGGCGTTGAACGCCGCCTACTGCGCTCTGACAATCGTACAGCAGTGTTCGGATCCCTGCAATACGTCGTTCCTCTACCAAAAAGATCCGCTCCACCTGCACCTCCCGATCCGTTCCGTCTTCTTCCCGAAATCGAAATTTATAGGGAAGCGGTCGGCCGGTTCCCTTGAACACGGCCACAGCATCCACCGGCTTTGCCACGATTTTCATGGTCCATATCCTCCCATCGTAAGAAATTGCCCCTCGTTGACGCCGCCCTCCATGGACTTGAGCGTCGTATTGACGAACACGCCCCGCATGATAGCGCCGTCTCCGTATCGCTGCCGGATCCGATCGACCCACATGTCGGTGGACCGAAGGTCCGAAGCTTTTTCACTGTCGAAAAAGGAGATCTGCTCCTGATCGGTGCGGCTCAGCGATCCCAGACCCACGCCCAGCTGCCGAATCGGCTCTCCCAGCCAGCATTCCTCCATCAGTGCCGCAGCTGCCCGGTAGATTTCCGACGTTTGGTCTGTATAAAAATACAGCTGACGCTGGTGCTGACGACTGATAAAAGCATCGGTCCGAAGCCACACAGACACCAGGGAAGCCCGGGCGCCCAAAGCTCTGAGCCGAGCTCCGGCACGCTCGCACAAGCTTAAAAGATAAGCCAGAAGTTCCCGGCGATCCGTCACATCGTAAAAGACAGTCATGCTGTTTCCGATGCCCTTTTGCACGATCCGGTCGTTGGGCACCACCGGTGAGGGATCGATGCCATTGGCATACTGTCCGATTCGCTCTCCGTGGCTTTTGAACATGACCCGAAGCTGATGCCGGTCCATAGCCGCAAGTTCGCCGATGGTCCGGATGTTGATCCTCGCCAGGCGGGCCGCAGTGGCCCGCCCCACCATAAAAAGCTCTGCAACCGGCAAGGGCCACATTTTCGATTCGATCTCTTCCGGAAACAGCGTATGGATTCGATCGGGCTTTTCCAGCTCCGAAGCCATTTTCGCCAACAGCTTATTGCAGGAGATTCCGATATTTACCGTAAAACCCAGTTCCCGGCGCATTCGTTCCCGGATACGCTCCGCCAGGGACAAAGGATCTCCGAAACGATGCGCAGAAGCGGTATAATCCACAAAGCATTCGTCGATGCTGTAACGCTGGATCAGCGGGCTGTACTGCCTCAATATTCCGTACATGGCGTCGCTGCAATTCATGTACAGATCGTAGTCCGGCGGAACCACCAGGAGCTTCGGGTATTTCTGCCGGGCTTCGAAAAGGCTTTCTCCTGTTTTTATTCCGACTTTTTTTGCAGGGATCGATTTGGCCAGCACGATGCCGTGACGGCTGGCCTGACTTCCACCCACCACGGAGGGCACCGTGCGCAAATCAAGTGTGCCGCCCCGCTCCAACAGGGCGGCGGCGCTCCAGCTTAAATAGGCCGAATTGGCGTCGATGTGGAAAATGATCATTTGATTCCCTCCGCTGCAGCCTCATTATAGCGAACATATGTTCTTTTTTCAAGCAGAAAATAAGCGCTTGTCGTAAAAAGCGCTTTCTTTTATTTTTCACCTTTTTGAAAAGGTTTCCCCGCTTCAAAGAGTACTGCGTCGAAAAGCATCAGCACCGATTGAATGCCCAAAAGGGCCCCCGTGGCGATCAACAGCCGCTCGATGGGGATCCGATCGGCCAGAGGTCCGAAAATCAGCATGGCAAGGGGCATCAGCGAACTGGAAAGCATTCCCAAAACGCCGAAAACTCTACCCATATAGTCTCCGTCCACTTTTTCCTGCAGCAATACGGTAAAGGGAGTCTGAAACATCAGCATGGCCAGCCCGAGAATGCCCATCAGCACAGAATACACTACAAATGACATCGGCCAGCCCAGGGCAAAGGTACAGCCGGCGGTCACCAGGCTAGACACGGCGATGGTGTGCAGGCGATTGGAAAATCCTCCCCACGCAGCGATGAAAAGCCCTCCGGCCATCATACCCAGGGAAAAGGTGACTTCGATCACCGTCAGCCGCCACACATCGGGACCAAAGCTGCGCGCCACCTGCAACGGTGTCAGAAAAGCCAGGGGCGCGATCAGGATAAAGTAGACGGCACAGTGGATAAAGCTCCGCTTGACGAAGCCGTTGCCGCCGATATAGCGAAATCCCTCCTGAAGATCCTTCCAATAACTGGTCTGTTCCAGGTGGAAAGCTTTGGCATGGGCCGGCACTCTCAGGAAAAGCAGAAGAATAACGATAGCAATGCCCGCCGTTCCCACATCGATCAAAAAAATCTTGTCCAGGGTAACGAGACTCATCAACGCGCCGCTGGCCACCGGGGAGGACAGCGTGATCAGAGACTGGATGCTCCCGTTGATTCCGTTGACGCGAAGCAATTGATCCGCCGGAACGATCTGAGGCAAAAAAGCATTGACGGCAGGCGTCTGCACGCCGGTGCCAAAGGATCGGATCCCCATGGCCAGGAACAGAAGCCAGAAGGATTCATGCCCGCCCAGAAGCAGCAGCGCAATGATCAGTGTGACCAAAGCGATGAGAGCGTCGGCAGCCACGATCAATTTTTTTCGGTCATACCGATCCGCCCATATGCCGGCAAAAGGCGAAACGAAGAACGCAGGTAAAAACCCGCAAACGATAGACAGGGTCATCATAACGCCCGACTGCGTTTCCAAGGTAATATGCCACAGAATGGCATACTGCACCAGCGTAGAGCCGAAAAGAGAGACGGTCTGACTGGTCAGGAATAATATCGTTTGCTTTTTCCACGCGTCGGTCAAATGCTGTCTGCTCCGCCATCGCTCCGGTCAGGACCGGTTCTTGCTCTTGACAAAATCTCTTGCGTTCTTGATGCCGCCGAATTCGGCGAACATCCGGCTGATCTTTTCATTTTCGATCTGCCTGGAATTCAAACCCTGGTAAACGGCTTCCTGCTGCAGTTTCTTGTAATTCTGCAGCCTTTCTTCCGAAAGAGTCCCTTCGCTGATGGCCCGGCGGACCCGGCAGCCCGGCTCCTCTTCGTGCCGGCAGTCGTTGAACCTGCATTCCAGTGCCAGTTCTTCGATATCGGCAAAGGTCGTGGACAGGTCTGCGCTTTCCACACCGATCTCCCGCATGCCCGGGGTGTCGATCAAAGCGCCGCCGGAAGGAAGCATTACCAGTTCCCGCCTTGTGGTGGAATGACGGCCTTTCCCGTCCTTGTCCACCGGCAGTGTCTCCAGTCGTTCCTGGCCCAGAAGCCGGTTGATCAGCGTGGATTTTCCCACACCGGAGGATCCGATAAAGGCCACGGTTTTGCCCGGGCCGATCCATTGCAGGATCTCCTCACAGCCTTGTCCGGATATCCCGGAGGACACAACGACGTCCACTCCGATGGCCACGTGTTCTGCGGCGGTCAACTGTGCGCCGGTGTCCTGATGCAAGTCCGATTTGGTCAAGATCACCACAGGCACCGCGCCGCTGTCCCAGGAAATGGCCAAATAGCGCTCCAACCGCTTCAGATTGAAATCCCGGGTCAGCGCCATACAGATGAAAACGGTGTCGATATTGACCGCTACGATCTGCGCTTCTTCGGTCTTTCCTGCCGCCTTCCGGATAAAAGCGCTTTTCCGGGGCAGGATCTGATGGATCGTTCCGTATCCGTCCCGGTCATCCGACTTATCCACCATTACAAAATCCCCGACTGCGGGAAAGTCCGAAGGCGCCGCGGAAAGATGCCGCAGTTTCCCCGAGACCTGAGCAGTCAGTTCTCCTTGCCCTGTGATCACCCGATACAGACTCCTGTGCTGAAGGATCACCCGTCCCGGAATGAGCTCCGGAAATGCGGTGGCCGCTTCAAGATATCGATCGGTCCATCCCCAGTTTGCATATTCATTCAATTCGCTCATCTATCGTTCTCCCTTGCGGGCTGGCTTCACTCCTCAAAAAACTGAAGTTTCAATCCGTTGGGATCCTGAATGTAAAAATATTTTGAACCGCCGCCTGTCGTAAAGGGACCGCTGTGGATCGCAATGCCTTTCCCTTTGACGAAATCCATCATATCTTCCACGGAATCCACGGCAAAACCCCAGGAAATGTCCGGCCCCACCTGAATATCTTTCTTGCTTTTATTGCAAATGAGTTCCAGTTTCGTTTCTCCTTCGCCCAGGAAGGCGATCTCGATTTCCGGACCGGCCGGGAAGCGGCTGCTCACCTGCCATCCGATCACTTCTTCGTAGAAGTGAATGGACGCATCCAAATCTCTCACCATTAAAGTGCTCCATACAAATTTCATAAACCATGCTCCTCTCCAACTGCATAACGACGATTGGCTTTCTTCATTATTCCGGTATTTCTCCCACGCCCGACAGCACCAGGCGCGGACGATAAGGATATTGTTCAATCCCTTCCAGCGTCGTGACGCCGCTCAGGACCAACACAGTATCCAGGCCGCTTTCGATCCCTGCGATAATATCCGTATCCATCCGGTCTCCGATGATGACCGCTTCTGCCGAATGGATGCCCAGTATTTTCAATCCGGTGCGCATCATCAGGGGGTTCGGTTTGCCCACATAGTAGGCCATCTTACCCGTAGCCGCTTCAATAGGCGCCAGCAACGCCCGGCAAGCCGGAACGATCCCGCCTTCGTCGGGTCCGGTCAGGTCCGTATTGGTTCCGATCAGCTTGGCGCCTTTCATCACCAGTCGTACGGCCTGGGTAATGGTGTCATAGTTATAATTACTTCCCTCTCCGACGACCACATAATCCGGATTGATTTTATTCATAGTAATGCCTGCATCGTGCAAGGCATTGATCAAACCGGCTTCACCGATCACATAAGCGCTGCATCTCGGATTCTGGACGCTCAGGAACTTCGCTGTGGCAAGAGCGCTGGTATAAAAGTGTTCCGCGCCTACATCCATCCCCATGCGTTTCAATTTCTGCTGGAGTTCCTGAGGCGTAGAACTGCTGGAATTCGTCATAAAAAGAAATGTTTTTTCCTTTTGCCGCAGCCATTCCACAAATTCTTTCGCGCCCGGAAGCAATTTATTGCCGTGATAAATCACGCCATCCATATCGATAATAAATCCTTTTTTACCTCTTACTGTTTCCATGAATCCCCGTTCCTTTCCCGTATGACTGACAGTG
>JAQUXD010000009.1:0-9156 GCA_028692535.1 Eubacteriales bacterium
GCGGCGACCTGCCGAGAGGGGTTATCGTCTACGGATACCTTCCGCTGATGAAGTTGCGGGCCTGTCCGGCTCAGGATCAGACCGGCTGCGGGCACTGCCGCGGACAGCAAACCCTCCGGGATCCGAAAGGGATCACATTTACGCTGCTCTGCCGAGACAAAAAGTATTCCGAGCTTCTGAACAGTATTCCGCTCTACGTGGGCGACAAGTCGATTCCCCGGTTGGATTTCCAGACCTTGTATTTTACAACGGAATCACAGGGAGAATGCCGGGACATCCTGGAAATGTACTTCGAAAGAAAACCACCGGCCTTTCTCAGGACCGGTGGGCTGTACTATCGTAAGCTTTTATAAGCGGTTACTTGGCGAAATCCCGGGCGACGTCCGCCAGCAGGCGGGCGTCGCTAAATATTTTCAAGGTCTGAAGGCCGATGATCTGCGCTCCTTTTGCCAGCGCTTTCCGGCCGGCGTTTCCGCCGGCGTATTCGGCGAAATCAAGGGTGTGAAGCGCGGTTCCCGCCGGTGCGATCTGAAGACAAGGATGGAATGTGGGGCATACAAAGCTTACATTGCCTGCATCGGTGGAGGCGAAGATCTTGTCCGGGTCTCCATTCAGCTCTAATTCTAATTCCTGATAAACTTCGGCCAGGATCTCCAGTCCGGGCTCATTTTTTTTCAGATTCGAATAAGAAGGGAAGGAGGCTGTTTTCTCACAATGCGTCTGCGTCGCCAGGGCAGCGCCATTGGCGCAGTCGTCCACGAGCCGCTGCACTTCATCCGCATACTCCTTGTCCATCGCCCGTACATAGAATTCGCAGCAGGCCGCTTCCGGAACGGTGTTAGGGATCTGCCCGCCTTCCCGGATAATGCCGTGGATCCGTACATCCGGCTTGACATGTTGACGCAGCATGTCGACTCCGTGGAACATCAGCTGCACTCCGTTCAGCGCATTTTTCCCTTCCCAGGGCGCCGCGGCGCCGTGTGCGGATTTTCCTTTGAAAGTATACGTATTCCCCCGTAGGGCCAGGCAGAGCGGCGCTAACAGATTACTGTCGTATAGGTGGACCATCATGGCCATATCATATCCGTCAAATACGCCGTTTTCGATCAGCGTAGCTTTCCCGCCGCCGCGCTCTTCCGCCGGAGTGCCGATCACGTGCACATCCAAATCCAAGATATCCTGCATGGGGCGCAACGCCAGTCCCGCCAACACGCTGATGGCAGCGCTAATGTTGTGTCCGCAGGCATGACCGATGTCCGGCAGCGCATCGTATTCGGCCATGATCGCCATTTTTCGCCGGTGTGTATTGCCGCCGAAAACAGCTTTGAACGCGGTGTCCAGACCACCGACGGGATGGGTCACCTGATATCCCTGGGAATCCAACAGGTCAGCGATTCGTTTGGAAGAAGCCGTTTCCCTGCCGGACACTTCCGGATGCAGAAACAGCCAGTCGCTCAGTGCTTCGGCCGAAGGTGTGTAGCGTCGTATTTCCTCCGTGAGAAGGGCACCATGCCCTTTTACTTGGGATCGATCGATTCGTTTACAGTCCATTGATTGCCTCTTTCCATATATTTTTGAAGAAAGCTTCTGCGGTGGATCGGGCAAAGGCCTTGCCGTTCCAGTCCTTCGAAATGCGCCCGAGTGCCGTAACCCTTGTTGCGGTCAAAGGCATATCCGGGATAGGCGATGTGGTATTCTTGCATTCTGGCGTCTCGGGCGACTTTAGCCAGGATTGACGCTGCAGCGATGCTCACGGAAAGGCTGTCGCCCCGGATGATGGCTGTCTGCGGAAGATCCAGCTCCGGCAGGCTCAGCGCGTCGACGAGTACGTGCTGCGGTCGGACCGGAAGTCCTTGCAACGCCAAGATCATGGCTTCTTTCGTGGCCTGCAGAATATTGATCCGGTCGATCCGCTCGCTGTCGCACCATCCAATGGCCCAGCAGATCGCCTCCCGGCGGATCTCTGATGCCAGCGATTCTCTTCGGGAGGCGCTCAGTTTCTTGGAATCGTCGATCCCCAGGATGCCGCAGTTCGGAGGAAGGATCACCGCGGCAGCGGCGACAGGACCGGCCAGAGGACCTCTGCCCACTTCATCCACGCCTGCAATCAAAGAAACGCCCGTATCTTGCAGCGCTTCTTCGTAACGGCGCATTTCCAGACGCCGCTGTCGGAGTTTTTGGTTCCGCTTCTCGTTGGTCATCTCATTCTCGGTCAGGCTGCAATTCCCGGAGGAATACCTGCCGGACGCTTGAGTTTTCGTTGCGGATCGACTTCATTTCGAAGCCTTTCAGTGATTTCAGGAAAGGCGTCAGCTTTGGGAATCCGTAGTTTCTGACATCGAAATCCGGATATCGCTTCAGCAGCCGATTGCCAAGATCGCTGATGGAGACCCAGCCGTCTTCGTCGGAGTTTTCTGCGATGATGGTTGCAATGGCCGTCCGGATGGTTTCCAAACTGGTCACTTCGGCCACGGGGAAGTCATCCTCTTCTTCGATGGGAACGATTCCTACGTCCTGAGCTTTGAATTTACCGCCCTTCAGATCTTGTTCCGCCTTGACCGGCGTTTTGACCTTGCTGGCAGATTTGGACGGCGCCGGCTTGCTCGATTTCTGCGGGGCCGGTTTTGATCTGGACGCGCTTTTACCTTTGTCGGAACCCATATCCGCTCCGCCTGAAAGGATATCCAGATACTTAAACTTGTTGCAGGCGGATATAAACGCTTTGGGCGTTTTCTTTTCGCCCATGCCTACGACCATCATGCCGGATTCTCTGAGTCTGGAGGCCAGTCGGGTAAAATCGCTGTCGCTGGTAACAAGGCAGAAACCTTCCACATTGCCTGAGTACAAGATATCCATAGCGTCGATGATCATGGCAGAGTCCGTGGCGTTTTTTCCCGTCGTATACCCGTATTGCTGGATCGGTGTAACCGAATGCTCCAGCAATACTCTTTTCCATGGTGCCAGCGCGGGCTTGGTCCAGTCGCCGTAGATCCTTTTGTAAGTGGCTTCGCCGTCGTTGGAGATTTCGTCGAGTATGATTTTAATGTATTTATCCGAGATGTTGTCCGCGTCGATCAGGACTGCGAACCTTCGATCGCTGGTTGCCATAGTTCCTCCTTTGGAAGCTGCATTTTCGATGAAAATATGATATCACGATTGCCTGCGGAATGCAAAATAAAGCACTGCCTTTACATGCCGGAGCGCCATGTTATAATCTAAATGCCATGAAAAAAGATATGATGTACAGATCCACAGTGCCGATTCGGGAAATGTCAGAGCGCTATCTGGAGCCGGATCGTTTTGAGGAATCCTGCCGCAGCTGCGAAAACTACGGCTGCAACCCGGGGTGTCCGCCCCATGATTTTGACGTGCCCGGGTTCTGGAGGCGATATGCGTATCTGGATCTATACGCGCTGTCCATTCCCGTCTCATCTTCTTGGGAAGAAGGGGAGCGGGAGCTTTCGGATCAGCTGCTGACGATGGAGAGTGTCGTTCCCGGCAGCCTGGCGCTTCTGCCCGGGAGCAGCGGGAGCCCCCGCGCCGACGGCCTGCGTTACAGCATCCAGTCTTTGGGTGGCAATGTGGAAAAACTCTGTCGGGAGCGACTTGGCCTGTCGCTGCAGTGGGCCGGGAGCGAAGCTTTGTCCGGCCGGCTTGCCGTGGTGGGCGGATTGCTCAGGAGCACAGGAGGATCAACTATGAGACCCATTGAAACGAAGGATCTGATCATTCGGGCGTCCTCAGAAGAAGATGTATGCCTGTTCAGTGAATGGGAAGCCACGGATGCCGTAAAAGCTTATTTCAGCATCGGGGAGGATCAGACGGCCCGGAGGGTGGAGCAGATCTTCCGCGAGGATCTGCAGAATGAAGAAAGAAAGCAATACACCATCGTTTCCAAATGCTCCGGAGAACCGGTGGGGCGCATTGTTCTAAACGACTTTCAGCCGGGCTGGAAAGTGGAGATCTTTCGCATCTACATCGGGGATCCCGAAAAACGAGGCAGGGGATTCGGACGCCAGGCGATGGAGGCAATCCTGAAAAAAAGCTTTGAAGAATGGGGGATGGAAAGAGTCTACCTGGATCATTATACGGGAAATCCCGCGGGCAGGCTGTATTTGGATTTGGGCTTCCGCTACGAAGGCCTGCTGAGAAAGAACTGCAGAAAGAACGGACAGCTTTACGATGTTCATCTGATGTCAATGCTTCGCGCGGAATATGAAGCGGCAAAAGCAGGGTACGGAGAGATCATCCTTTAACGGATCTGACAAGCGCTCTGCCCAAGATCACACCCGCCAGACACAGGCCGATGCTCAGGGCAATATACAAATAAGCCGTGTTGCTCCGGCCGTTTTCAAAAAGCATGACCGTTTCCAGCCCGAACGCGGAGAAGGCTGTGAATCCTCCGCAAAAGCCCATTTCCAGAAAAAACATCCGATTGCTGCTCAGAGGCGGATATTCTCCGGTCATTTCCGTCAGGATTCCGACGATCATGGCCCCGGCAAAATTGATCAGAAGCGTTTTGATCGGGAATGCGCCGATGCTGAGCGGTGTTTGCATTACGAGATAGCGGGCTGCGGCGCCGAGAAAGCCGCCTGCGCCCACCAGAAGACATTGTGTCATTTCTGGTATCCTTTCTTATCTTTTGAACGTCCGGATGCGATTTCGGACGATGTTGTTTGACCGCACCCATTATATGCAAAATATGTCCCGTATGCAACGGCTAATGAGCGCCCTGTTTCGACAGGGCTTATTTTGTTTTTGCTTGGATTTTGAAGGAACGGGACCGGTGGAGGGAGTAGTGGGCAGCAGGTAGGGATTAGTGGTGTATTTGCCCATTTTTCTTTAAAAATTACTTGCATACGGGAGTAAAGTGGTTTATAGTGGAGTTAATAAAAGCAACTGGGGGATCCTGTCTTGTTAATGGGTGTTTATCAAAACTCCATAGACGCAAAAAACCGGCTGATCGTGCCGGCCAAGTTCAGAGATGAACTTGGATACAAGTGCGTCCTTACGAGAGGTCTGGACCAGTGTCTTGTCATTTATCCCATGTCGACCTGGGCAGAGCAGCAGAACAAACTGGCCACGCTGCCGCGTTCCGACGAAATGGCCCGGGCCTTCCTCCGGTACATGTATGCCAATGCCGTGGAATGCGAGGTCGATAAACAGGGAAGGATCACGTTGCCGCAATACCTGAAAGATATCGCCGAAGTCCAGAAAGATCTGGTCACCATCGGAATGCTGGACCGGGTCGAGCTGTGGTCCAGAGAAATTTACGAAAATTCTGAAATCGGCGGAAAGCTTTCGCCGGATGATTTCAAGAAGATCGGGGAAACCTATCAGGTGTAGAACCTATGGAATACTATCATGTACCCGTCTTATACAACGAAGTGCTGGAAAGTCTGGCTGTCCGACCGAAAGGGACCTACGTGGACGGCACGCTGGGCGGAGGCGGACACGCGCTGGGCATTTGCAGCATCTTGTCCTGGGACGGTCATTTCGTAGGAGTGGACCAGGATCCGGCGGCTTTGGACGCCGCAGCCCTGCGCCTGGCCGACACCACCTGCAAGCGAAGCTTGATCCGGGGCAATTACTCCGACATAAACGCGATCCTGTCTTCGCTGAATATGGAGAAAGTGGATGGCATCCTGTTGGATCTGGGCGTTTCGTCCTTTCAACTGGATACGCCGGACAGAGGCTTCTCCTACATGCATGAAGCGCCTCTGGACATGCGCATGGATCCCCAGGGGATTCTTACCGCCGAGATCGTTGTCAATGAATATGCAAAAGATCAGATCCACAGGATCCTGAAGGAATACGGGGAAGAGCGATGGGCTTCCCGAATCGCGGATTTTATCGCCGAAGCCCGGACGAAGCAGCGGATCACGACCACAGCGCAGCTGGTGGAGATCATCAAAGCCGCCATTCCGGCCCGGGCGCGCAGAGAGGGACCGCATCCGGCCAAACGGACGTTTCAGGCCATTCGCATCGAAGTGAACGACGAGCTGGGTCATCTGGAACGCGCGCTGGATGATCTGACCGATGTGCTTGCCTCCGGAGGGAGATTGGCTGTGATCACTTTTCACTCTCTGGAAGACCGCATTGTCAAGGAACACATCAACCGCCGGCTCAATCCCTGCACCTGCCCTCCCGGACTGCCGATATGCGCATGCGGGAAAAAGGCGGACATTAAAAAAATTACGGGAAAGCCGTTGACGGCTTCCGCAAAAGAACTTGAGGAAAACCCCAGATCCCGCAGCGCCAAGCTCAGGGTGATAGAGAAATTATAGAGAAAGGATCGGCAAGATGAATTCCGCAGAGAGAATGGCAGCGTATACAACCGAATACATCCGCTTTGATGCGGAGCCATTCCCGATCCGCGGCAAGGCTGTTGCCGAAGCGCAGGTCAAGCCGGTTCCCCTCGGAGCCCGGCAGCGGGTGCAGGCATTCTTTTTGCTGGTGCTTTGCGGTTTTGTGTTCATTGGGCTGATCGGTGTCAACGCATTCTCTTCGAAACTGCAATACGATATCAATACTCTGAACCGGCAGATCCTCTCTGTGGAAAGGACGGTCCAGAATTTGGAGGTGGAAATACAGACAGCTACAAGTATTGCCACCGTAGAGGCCAAAGCCATGGCTCTGGGCATGGTATATCCCACTTTTCAAGAGATGGTCTACCTGGATGGCCAGACCGGCGTGCAGGAAGATTTCGCGCTCGCACTCAGGGAATCGGCATACGAGTAGCCGCGCCACCCACTTTTTAGGGGGCGTTTCATTTTCTGAAGCATGATCGACGGTGAGAATCTGATGCGTATCCAGGAGCCTACAAACAAAAATAGGAGCAGGCTGGTATTCCTTTTTGGAATTGCCTGTTTTCTTTTTGTGGTTTTGGCCGTTCGACTGGGGTGGCATCAGATCATTCGGGCAGAGGATTATGCCCAGATGGCCACTGATCAGCAGACCAGCGACAGCACAGTGCAGGCGGTGCGAGGATCCATCAAGGACAGGAACGGACGCGACCTGGCCATCAGCGCGGCCACCAATACGATTTGGGTGCGGCCCGATTCCGTCAAAGGAAACGGAAACACACCGGAGGAGATCGAAACGAATCTGACATATCAGGCGGCCGTTCTGGCCGATTATCTTCAGATGCCCGAAGACGATGTGCGGGAAATCATTACTTCCGATCGGAAACTGCTTCGGATTGCCAAATATGTGGATATGGATGTCGCCAACCTGATCCGGGAAGAAAAACTGGCCGGTATCGAGATCACAGAAGACGTCAAACGCTACTATCCGATGGGTGCATTTGCCAGTCACGTGCTGGGCGGAACCACTGATGACAATTACGGATTGGCAGGGATCGAACTGGCATACAACCGCTATCTTGCGGGGATCGACGGCCGGTGGATCACCAACAAGGACAACACCGGGAACAGCCTGTCCTATGGGACGGAGCGGTATTATCAGCCCCGGGACGGCTATTCTGTGATACTGACGCTGGATGCGAACATTCAGCACATCGTGGAATCCGCCTTGGTGCAGGCTCAGGAGCGCACCCGGGCCGAACGGGTGATGTGCCTGGTCATGGATCCGGAAAACGGCGAAATCCTGGCTATGGCCCAGACCCCCGAATTTGATCCCAATGATCCACGGATGCCGATGGATCCCGGGGAGGCGGCGATTATGGAGACGTTGAACGCCGAGGATCAAATGGCGTATTGGAATAAAATGTGGCGTAATTTCAACATCAGCGATACCTATGAGCCGGGATCCACATTCAAGCTCATCACCTCCGGCATCGTGCTGGACGAAGGGGCTGTCAATCTGCAGGAAAAATTTCTTTGCGAAGGAAGTATCAGAGTCGCCGACGCTACGCTGAGATGCTGGAACTACCCTCATTCACACGGCTGGCAGACGTTGGAGCAAGCCGTTCAGAATTCATGCAACCCCGCGATGGTCCAACTGGTACAGCGCATCGGGTTGACGGCCTATTACGCAGGGTTGGATCAATTCGGCCTAACGGAAAAAACCGGTGTGGATTTTCCGGGAGAAGGATATAATATTCTTCAGAAAAAGGAAACGGCGGGGCCGGTGGGATTGGCCACAATGGCCTACGGGCAGGGGATCGCCGTCACGCCGGTGAGCTTGCTCACCGCCATATCCGCCTACGCCAACGACGGCCTTTTGATGAAGCCCAGACTGGTTAAAGCGCTGGTGGATGCAGACGGGCAGATCGTCGAAGAATACGGGCCGGAGATCACCAGGCGCTGTGTTTCTTCCCAGACATCCGACGACGTCCTGAGCATCATGGAATCCGTGGTCACCGAAGGCGGTGGCGGAACTGCGCGGGTCACCGGCTATCGCATCGGCGGCAAGACGGGAACAGCCAGCAAACCCGAAGGTGGAGGCTATTCGGATACGGATGTGTACGGTTCCTTTATCGGCGTGGCGCCCATCGACGATCCCCAGATCGCGATCCTGGTGATCGTGGATACGCCCAAAGGGGTGCTCTACGGCAGCCAGACCGCAGCGCCAGCCGCAAAGGTCATCCTTCAGGAAGTGTTTCGTTACATGGATATCAAGCCCCAATACACCGAGGCCGAGGAAGCAGCGCTTCGGACAGGCAAGACGGAAGTGCCCGATGTGGTGGGGCAGCGCATGGAGGATGCCATCGGCATCCTGGGCGGACAATCCCTGGGTTTTGTCATTGCGCCCAAAACCGATCTTTACGAAGATCTTATCGTAAAGGATCAGTATCCCCGGAGCGGGACGCTGATCGACCTCAACACGAAAGTAACGCTATATTATGAATGATCTACAGGAGTTGGCATCGTGATAAGAACTGACTTACAATCGATCGCCCGGGCTTGCGGGGGCAGGATATTCGGAAATCGGAACAGGAGTATCACCGGCGTGGTCATCGATTCCCGTGACGCCCGAGAAGCGTTGATGTTCGTCGCCGTGATCGGTCCCAACAAGGACGGGCATGATTACCTGGGCGACGCAATGGGCCGGGGATGCCGGGTTTTTCTGGTTTCTCGGGAAGAACGGATCCCGGAGTTGCTGGAAAAAGATCCTTCCGCAGGCATTATTCTTACAGACGACACGGAACAGGGGCTGACCCGGGTGGCACAGGCTTATCTGGAGCAACTGAAT
>JAQUXD010000009.1:9256-27649 GCA_028692535.1 Eubacteriales bacterium
ATTACACTGATCGATGATACGTACAATGCCGGACCGGAGTCCATGAAGGCGGCGCTGGATGTGCTTGCCGCTACGGAAGGGCGCCGCCGGATCGCCGTACTGGCCGATATTCTGGAATTGGGCAGTTACCTGGAGGAAGGGCATCTGTCTGTGGGGCGCTATGCGGCGGAAAAGGATACGGATGTTTTGATTGCAATCGGTGTCAATGCAAAGTATTATGCCTTAGGAGCAGAAGCTGCCGGGTACGGGGGCTTGCTGATCCGGTGCGAAACCAATCAGCAAGCCATGGCTTTTTTGCTTGCGGAACTCCGGTCGGGCGATGTGGTGTTGGTAAAAGGATCCAATGCAACAGGCGTAGCCGAGGTCGCTGAACAGATTCGTCAATACATTCGAACACAGGAGGATTCTTGATGCAGAACACGCAGATCGTATGGGCGATCGGCGCAGCTTTTGCGATCGCAGCCTTGCTGACGCCGCTGATGTTGCCGTTTCTCCGCCGCTTGGGCGCAGGACAGAGCATTCGGGAAGAGGGCCCCAGCAGCCATATGAGCAAAACAGGCACGCCGACCATGGGCGGGATCGCCATCATCGGAGCCGTAATAGCAGCTGCTGTCGCGTTCGGCGGGATCGGAGAGCAGATGCCGGTGATGATCTTTTTGTTTTTGAGCTTTGCCGCCATCGGTTTTGCGGATGACTATATTAAGGTCGTTTACAAGAGAAATTTGGGTTTGACCGCGTTGCAGAAGTTGGCGCTTCAGGTTTTCGTGGCCGCTCTTGGCGCCTTTTGGATCAGCCGGATCTCTGCCGGCGGCACGACCGTCTATATCCCTCTTGTCAGAACCTATATTGATTTCGGAGGTTTTTATATCATATTTGCGGCCTTTGTCGTCGTTGCCATGGTCAATGCGGTGAATCTCACAGACGGGCTGGACGGATTGGCTTCCGGCGTTACAGCGATCGTAGCTGCCTGTCTTACGATCATCGGAATGGGGACCGGCGCATTTCAGGCTTCCGTTTTTTCAGCATCTGTTTTCGGCGCCTGCCTGGGATTTCTGATCTATAACAGACATCCGGCGAAGCTGTTCATGGGAGATACCGGCTCTTTGGCGCTGGGAGGCGCCCTGGCTGCTGCAGCCATCTCCATGAACGCCACGCTTATTTTACCGCTGGCGGGGGGTATTTACGCGGCGGAAGCGCTTTCGGTCATTATTCAGGTCTACGTTTTTAAAACCCAAAACGAACGTCGGTTCTTTCGCATGGCGCCATTGCATCATCACTTCGAGTTGGGCGGCTGGTCGGAGAACAAAATTGTAACGGTGTTCTGCCTGATCACGACGGTTCTCTGTCTCTTGGCGATAACTGTCTTATGAAAAGAAAGGGCTCGCGATGAAAAAAAAAGAAAATCAGAAGATCCTGATCGCGGGGCTGGGCCGATCCGGCATGGCCGCCGCCCGTCTTCTGTCTGCGCAGGATGCAGCAGTATACGGGTATGACGCAAAAGCGGAGGATGTGTTTCCGCCGGCAGACAAAAAAGAACTGGAAACCCTGGGCGTCTCTTGTTTTTTCGGACGCGAGCCGGATTTTTATGATTTCGACCAGGTGATCATCAGTCCGGGCATGGCGTTGACGGCGCCGGTGCCCGCCAGAGCCGGCAGGGAAGGCGCAGAGATCATCGGCGAGCTGGAGCTTGCCTATCGCAGTCGACCCGGTACTTTTCTGGCGATCACCGGAACAAACGGAAAAACCACCACCACCGCTCTGGTGGGAGAGATGTATCGCCTGGCCGGATTGCCCCATCGGATCGTGGGAAACATCGGCATGCCTGTAGCCGATCAGATCCTGACGGCAGAGGCGGATGCTGTGATGGTGACGGAAGTCTCCAGTTTTCAGCTGGAGACGATCATGGATTTTCGTGCCCATGTGGCGGTCCTTCTCAACATAACGCCCGATCATCTGGATCGTCACGGTAGTTTGGAAGAATATATCCGCGTAAAATTCAGGATCTTCGAGAACCAGTCAGAAAAAGATTACTGTATTTATAACGGCGACGATCCGGTCTGCGCAGGGTTGCCCGGCCTGTCTCCGAAAGGACAAGCGATCCCGTTTTCCGTTCACGGGCCTTTGATTGTCGGCGCATACGTCGAAAACGGGCGTATCTTTATTGCCGACGGGAAATCTGCCCGGATCGACCTGTGTAGTGTTCGGGAGCTGAAAATTCCCGGCGCGCATAATCTCGAAAATGCGCTGGCTGCAGCCGCCGCAGGCTTTTTTGCCGGTGTGCCCACGCCCGCGATCCGGGAAGCGCTGTGCACGTTTGCCGGTGTGGAGCACCGCATCGAATCCGTAGCCCGGATCAACGGCGTAGCTTACGTCAACGATTCCAAAGGGACGAACCCGGATGCGGCGATCAAAGCAATACGGGCTGTTGCGGGTCCGCTGCTCCTGATCGCGGGGGGATATGAAAAAAATGCGGATTTCGATCCGTTCACCGCTTCGTTCGAAGGCAGTGTGCGGCACTTGCTTCTGCTGGGCGAGACAGCGCATCGCATCGCGCAGAGCGCAAGAAAGAACGGATTTCCGCAAGACGCCATCCACTTTTGCCGCGATATGGACGAATGTGTTGCCGTCGCTGCGCGCATAGCCCGCCCGGGGGATGCTGTCCTGCTGTCTCCGGCCTGTGCCAGTTGGGGAATGTACAATAATTATGAAGAACGGGGCCGTCATTTTAAGGAGCTTGTGCATGCGCTGGAAAAATAGCCGCGCCATAAAAAGGAGATCATGAGGGAGAAAGCCCTGAAACAATTGAAGGAAGGGGATTTTATCCTGGTGCTGCTGGTGCTGGGTCTGTCGATCTTCGGGATCGTGATGGTGTTCAGCGCCAGTTATTACAATGCCTTGAGCAAATTCGGCAATCCTTACAAATATTTGATCGAAAACAGTATGTGGGTTCTGATCGGCTGGGTCGGATTTGTGTTTTTTTCGTTTTTTGATTATCATTATCTGAAGCACCTGTCCTGGCCGCTGCTCGTAGTCGGAATGAGTCTGCTCTTTTTGATATTCACACCGCTGGGGCTGACCATTAACAACGCGACCCGGTGGCTGGATTTCAAATATTTCACGGTAATGCCCGGCGAAGTGATCAAATTCTCCCTGATCATCTTCGTGGCGTCCTTTCTGTCGGAAGATCCTACCCGATCCAGAAGGTTTTTTAAGGGCATTCTTCCAACGCTGCTGTTGGTCGGAATCTGTTTTGCGGCTATTTACAAACAGCCGAATCTGTCTACGGCCGGACTGGTGGTCCTGTTGGTCGTGGGGATGCTCTATGTGGCGGGTCTGCCGCGCATCTGGGTGACGGCCACATTTATCGCCGGCGTAGCGCTGGCGAGTCTGGCGGTCCTGGCGCCCGGAGGGGAATACCGTCTACAGCGGGTGATCAGCTTCACGGATCCTTTTAAGGATCCTCTCGGAGCAGGGTATCAGGTGGTTCAGTCCCTTCTTGCCCTGGGCTCCGGCGGCGTGTTCGGCGTGGGACTGGGACAGAGCATCCAAAAGACACTCTATCTGCCGGAACCGCAAAACGACTTTATCCTGGCGATCATCGGCGAAGAACTGGGCTTCGTGGGGATCCTTGCTCTGATGGCGGCCTATCTTGCACTGATCTGGCGCTGTTGCCACATTGCGATTCGAGCCAAGGACTACTTCGGCATGATGCTGGCCGCCGGCGCGACGATCATTCTGAGCTTGCAGGTACTGATGAACATCGCGGTAGTAACGGCATCCTTTCCGCCTACCGGGGTGATCCTTCCCTTTGTGAGCCAAGGCGGCAACGCCATGGTGATTTTTCTTTCCCTGATGGGCATTATGACTAATATATCCAGACAGGCAGTGCCGTCCACGCGGCTGTGAGGAAACAACAAGATGAAAGTGCTGTTCACCTGCGGCGGGACCGGAGGACATATCTATCCGGCCATCGCCATCGCAGACAAAATAAAACGCAGACATCCGGAGGCTCAGATTCTTTTCGTCGGAACAGAAACGGGGATGGAACGTACGCTGGTGCCTGACGCAGGCTATGCCATCGAGCAGATCGCCGCCAGCGGGCTGGATCGGAGGCATCCGCTCAACAATATCCGCACCTTGCGTAATATACTCCGCGGAAGCGCCCAGATCCGGAAGATCCTGGACCGGTTCCGGCCCGATCGCGTGATCGGCACCGGCGGTTATGTGACAGGGCCGGTGATCCGGGAGGCCGCAAAACGAGGCATTCCCACCTACATCCATGAGCAGAATGCCGTTCCCGGCATGGCCAACCGGATGCTGGAACGGTATGTCAACAAAACATTTATAAGCTTCCAGGATTCGGCCGGGGCCTTTCGTTATCAGAGCAAGCTGGTTTTGACCGGCAATCCGGTGCGCAAGGATTTTGTTTTGGCCGGCATCGCCGACTGCCGGAGCGCTCTGGGCTTCCTGCCCACGGATTTCTTGGTACTGGTCGTCGGCGGCAGTCTGGGCGCTCAGGTGCTCAATCGCGAGACGATCCGGATGATTCCGCATTTGAGCGCTTCCGAAACAAAACTGGTTTTCGTCACCGGAAAGCGGTATTATGAAGAGGTGAAAGAAGCGCTCGCGCCTCTTTCCGAAGAAAAGACTGTAACCCTGCTTCCCTATGCGGAGAATATGCCTCAGCTTCTGAATGCTGCGGATTTGGTGATCAGCCGGGCCGGGGCTATTGCCCTGGCTGAGATCACGGTTTGCGGCAAGCCAAGCCTGCTGATCCCTTCGCCCAATGTGACCAACGATCATCAGTATCACAATGCCAAAGCTCTTTCGGATGCGGGTGCGGCTGTCCTGATCCGCGAAGCGGAGCTGGAATCGGAAGAATCCGTTCTCGCGCACTATGTGCTGAAGCTGAAGAACAACAAGGAAAAACTCAATGCCATGTCTCTGGCCGCCGCCCGTCTGGGACGGGCTGATGCCGCGGACATTATCTATGATAACCTGGCGCTGGATGCGATCATAAAAGAGTAGGAATGGAAGAGATCAAAGAATTTCCCGAAACCGACACGATAGAACTGCCGCCTCAGCCGTTTGAGGAACCCTATCGTCCTGCAGTCTCGGGCAAAAAGAAAAAAAAGAGGAAGAAGAAGAGGTATTTTTTGAAATTCTGCATCTTCTGTCTGCTTTGTACCGGCGGGTACTATTTTTTGACGTCCGACTATTTTAATATCACCACCATCGATGTGATCGGAAATGAATACTATACCCGGGCGCAGTTGATCCAGATGACCGGCCTCAAAACCGGGAAGAACACTTTCGAGTTCGATATTTCCCGGATTTGCGACAAGCTGCTGGAAGATCCCTACATCAAAAATGTAAAGATTCGCCGGATCCCCATGGGAACGGTGCGGATCACAGTGACGGAACGGGTGGAATACGCGGCGGTGCCTTATGGGGAAAGCTATGTGCTGTTGGACAACGAGGGAACGGTCCTCCGGGTTTCGGAGGAGCCGCCGACGCTTCCGCTGCTCCTGGGCATGGCCCTGGTGGAGATGACGCCGGGAAAGGCCCTCGTCGTGGAACAGTCCTATCTGTTTACGGATACGCTGGAGCTCCTTGAAATCATGGGAGAGCACGAAGTTTACTTCAAGAAAATCGATTTTTCAACCGTGATGGTCAAAGCCTATATATACGATACGCTCTACTGCGAGGGCGCTCCGGGAAACATCAGGGATAATATGGAAAGCGTGGAAAAGCTTTTATTCGAGCTGTATCAGCAGGAAATCACCCACGGTGTGATCAAGGTGGGGAAGGACAATTATCTTTCCTTTAGCCCCAATATCGAATGACCCTAAAAAAACGGCCGTTCACGTATAAATTTCGTGCAACTTGTCATGGAGTGTGCTAAAATATCCATATATTGTGTAGATAAGGAATACAGGAGGCCGTATAATGTCCCCAATGCTGCAATTTGAAACGCCCTTGGATGCTCCGGCAAAGATCAAAGTCGTAGGGATCGGCGGCGCCGGCTGCAATGCCGTCAACCGGATGATCGACGCGAATCTTCAGGGCATAAGCTTTATTGCGGTCAATACCGACCGGCAAGCCTTGAATACTTCAAAAGCTGAGACGAAGATCCAGATCGGCGAGAAGCTGACCAGGGGTCTTGGCGCAGGAGGAAATCCGGAGATCGGACAGCGTTCCGCCGAAGAGAGTCTGGAAACGCTGGAGAAATTCCTGAAGGACAGCGACATGGTCTTTATCACGGCGGGCATGGGCGGCGGCACCGGAACCGGCGCGGCGCCGATCATCGCCAAAGCGGCTAAAATGGCCGGAGCCCTCACCGTCGGTGTGGTGACGCGTCCTTTTACGTTCGAAGGCAAAAAACGAAAAGAACATGCAGAGCTTGGCATCCGTTTTCTCAAGAACTATGTAGACTCTCTCGTCGTGGTACCCAATGACAGACTTCTTCAGATCGCAGAGAAAAATACCAGTATGCTGCAGGCCTTTTCCCTGGCGGACGAAGTGCTCAAGCAGGGCGTGGACGGTATCGCCAGTCTGATCGGCGAAGCCGGGATCATCAACCTGGACTTTGCCGACGTCAAGACAGTCATGAGCGACCGGGGCATCGCCCATATGGGTGTCGGCCGGGCCAGCGGAGAAGGGCGTGTGGAAGCAGCGATCCGAACAGCGGTGGACAGCCCCTTGCTGGAAACCTCCATCAGCGGCGCGCGGGCAGTCCTGCTCAATGTGATGGGCGGATACGATCTGGGGATGCTGGAAGTGAACGAAGCTGCCGACTATATCGCCAGAGAAGCCGACGAAGACGCTATCATCATATTCGGCGCCTCGATCAAGGAGGATATGTCCGAAGAGATATCGGTTACGGTCATCGCTACGGGCTTCGAAGATATGATCGGAAAGCGCCCCGCCCGAAAGGACGGCGAAAGCGAGGAGATCCTCGAAAGCGAGCCTTTAGAGGACGCTGCGGAAGAGACCCCGGAGGATCAGAGCGGCGGATCGTCACAGGGGGGAGAAGAACCCTATAATCCCAACAACGATTTCCCGATCCCATCCTTCCTCAACAAGGAGATCAAGTTTTAACAGTGGACAGATCCGAAGCCGGTGGGACACCGGCTTCTTTTTCTATCAACCCGGAAAGGCACGATGCTGATTTCATCCCCGGACAATCGAAGAGTGCGCCAGGCCGTCTCGCTGAATGCACGAAAGCACAGAGACGACACAGGTCTCTATCTTGTGGAAGGTCCCAACCTGATTCGGGAGGCGCTGCAGCAGAACGTGGCTCTGCATTCTTTGTTCCTCCTGTCGGAGGACGCGCTGCCCCGGACGCGGATCGATGAACTGGAAGCGGTGAGAGTGCTGGCGGAGGCTGCGGAAGCATCGCCGGAGATCTTCTTTTTGAGCCGGGACTGCTTTCAAAAGATCGCTCAGACTCAGACTCCCCAGGGCATCCTGGCGATCGTCAAAAAGCCCGTGCATACGGAACAGACTTTTTTTGCGGAGATGGGCGGAAATGTGCTGGTGCTGGATCAGATCCAGGATCCGGGGAATCTGGGCACATTGCTGCGGACTGCCGAAGCGGCAGGCTTTTCAGGCGCTATGCTCCTGAAAGGCTGCGGCGACGTCTACGGGCCGAAAGCAGTGCGCGCCGCAGCAGGAACCCTGTTCCGCCTGCCGCTCCTGTTTCTCGATACACCTCAGCAGGCCGCCGGGATGCTTCGCGCAAACGGCAAAAGAATCTGCGCAGCGGCTGCCGGCGGAAATATACCTTACTATGACTGTCCCATGACGAAGGATGTGGCCATCGTGATCGGAAACGAAGGCAACGGCGTTTCCCCGGAACTGCAACAGGCAGCAGATTGCATGCTCAGCATTCCCATGGCAGGACGATCCGAATCACTCAACGCCGCTTTGGCAGGCGGAATCATAATGTACGAAGCGTACCGGCAGCGATTGGTCCGGACGCGTCAATAACAACGGAGGCAATACGAAACATGATCGAAAAACTCAGACAAATGGTGGAAGAAGCCAAACAAAAAATGGACCGGGCCGCATCGCTGGCCGATGCGGAAGGGCTCCGAGTCAAATACCTTGGCAAAAAGGGAGAACTCACCGAGATCCTGCGTTCTATGGGCAGCTTGCCTCCCGAAGAGCGAAAAACGCTGGGTCAGGCCGCCAATACAGCGCGCAGCCAGCTGGAACAATTGCTGAATGAGAATATGGAGCGATTTCGGCAAATGGAAAAGGCAGCAGAACTCTCTGCGGAAACCATTGATGTGACGGAGCCGGGACAGGTGATCCCGATCGGCGCCAAACATCTGCTCACCATAACCACAGACGAGATCATACGTGTCTTTTCCGGCATGGGTTTTTCCGTTTCCGAAGGACCGGAAGTGGAAACCGTGTTCAACAATTTTGACGCGCTCAACTCGCCTCCGAATCATCCCTCCAGAGATATGACGGATACATTTTATATTTCAGAGGATGTGTTGCTGCGGACCCAAACCTCTCCGGTACAGGTCCGAACGTTGCTCTCCCAAAAGCCGCCCATCAAAGTGATCGCTCCCGGAAGATGCTTCCGCTGCGACACCCCGGATGCCACTCATTCCCCAATGTTTCAGCAAGTGGAAGGGCTGGCTGTGGACGAAGGCATCACCATGAGCGATTTGAAAGGTGTGCTGGACCGTTTCGCCAAGAGTCTGTTCGGATCTTCAGAGAAGACCCGCTTTCGCCCCCATCACTTTCCTTTTACGGAGCCTTCGGCAGAGATGGACGTGTCCTGCTTCAAATGCGGCGGCAAAGGCTGCAGATTTTGCAAGGGCAGCGGCTGGATCGAGATCATGGGCTGCGGCATGGTCCATCCCAATGTCCTGAAGGTAGGCGGCGTGGATACCGAGCGATACACAGGCTTTGCCTTCGGCATGGGCGTCGAGCGCATCGCATTGCTCAAATACGAAGTGGATGATATCCGTCTGATCTACGAAAACGACGCACGTTTTATCAGACAGTTCAAATAGGAGGCGAAAAAATGCTTGTACCCATCAGATGGTTGAAATCATATACAGATATGGATGTTTCTCTGGAAGTTTTCTGTGAGAGAATGGTCATGTCCGGCTCGAACATCGAGACTGTGGAGGTATTTGGAGAAGAGATCGAAGGCGTGGTGGTCGGAAAGATCCTCAAGATCGAGCCCCATCCCAACGCGGATCGTCTCCTGGTGGCCCAGGTGGACGTGGGGGGCGGCGAACCCATTCAGATCTGCACCGGCGCCATGAACATCTTCGAAGGCGCTTTCGTTCCGGTGGCGCTGGACGGCAGCCGGGTGCCGGGACCGCTCCACGGCAAGGAGAAGGTCGAAGGCGGAGAGATCATCCGGGCCGGAGAACTGCGCGGACTGGTCTCCAACGGCATGATGTGCAACTGCACCGAGCTGGGATTTTCGGATAAAGTCGTTCCGATCAAACACAGAGACGGTATCTGGATCCTGGACGGCGAGTTCGTGCCCGGCACGGACATCATTCAGGCCCTGGAGCTGGACGAAGCGGTCGTGGATTTTGAGATCACACCCAACCGGCCCGACTGCCTTTCCATGGTAGGCATGGCGCGGGAAGCCGCGGCGGTTTTCGGCACGGCGCTGCGCTATCCGGAAACGGACTGCAGCAAGGTCTCTGCGGAGCAGACCGGCGATCATATCCGTGTCGCGGTGGACAATCAGGATCTTTGCCGGCGCTTTACCGGACGGGTCGTCAAAGACATCCGGATCGCTCAATCCCCCTGGTGGCTGCAGCATCGGCTCATTTCAGCCGGAATGCGCCCGATCAACAACATCGTGGACATTACCAATTACGTGATGCTGGAATACGGACAACCCATCCACGCATACGACCTGCGTCACATCCGAGGCGGGGAGATCCGGGTGGATACGGCCACAGAGGGAGAGATCTTTACTACTTTGGATGGCCAGGAACGGAGCCTGACGACGGACATGCTCATGATTCGAGACGCAGAAGGGCCCATTGGCATCGCCGGCGTAATGGGCGGCCTGGATTCCGAAATCCGGGACGATACGTCGGTCATCTTCGTGGAAGCTGCCAACTTTTCCGGTGACAGCGTCCGGGCTACATCGAAAAAGCTGGGACTGCGCACCGAAGCGTCTTCCCGTTTTGAAAAAGGACTGGATCCCAATCTGGCGGCCCAGGCCTGCGACAGAGTCTGTTATCTGATTGAAATGCTGGAGGCGGGAACCGTCCTGTCCGGGAGCGTGGACCTCTACCCCGAACCTGCAAACCCAAAGACCCACGAGATCCGCATCTCTCGCATGAGCCATGTGCTGGGCGTAGACCTTACCGGGGAACAGATCGAAGGCTACCTGAACGCTTTGGAAATGAAAACAGAGCGCCTGGAAGACCGGATCCGGGTGATGCCGCCCACCGTCCGGATGGACTTGGTGGAAGAAGTGGACTATGTGGAAGAGGTTGCCAGGATGTACGGTTACGACCGTTTGCCCTTGACCCTTCCCCGCAGTCACGTGGAATCCGTACGGACAGCGAACCAGATGATCCGGGAAACGGCGAAAAACACCCTCATGGGTCTTGGCGTCAATGAGATTCAGACCTACAGCTTTGTGAGCCCCAAGACTGTGGAAAAAATCGGTTTGAGTCCCGAGGATCCGGCGCGGCGTTTTGTCACGCTGCTCAATCCCCTGGGCGAGGATACTTCGGTGATGCGCACGATGCTTCTGCCCAACATGCTGGAAGTGCTGAGCCGCAACATGGCCCGCAGCATCGAAGGCATGCGCGCCTATGAGCTGGGGAATACGTTCTGGGTCGGCGACGACCCCCAAGCGCAGCTGCCGACAGAAAAGGATGTGCTGTGCGCAGCGCTCTACGGAGAACAGGAGAGCTTTTTTACGTTAAAAGGCATTCTGACGGAACTGCTTTCTGTCCTTGGCATCGAAGGGTCGGATTTCGTGGCAGAGACCGGCAATGCCGCCTATCATCCGGGCCGCTGCGCCAATATCGTCTATCGGGGAGCGGTGATCGGCACCCTGGGGCAGATCCATCCCACCGTCGCAGAGGCGTATGATCTGACTCAGACGGTCTATGCCGCCGATTTGTCTTTCCATGCGTTGTACAGCCTGGTGGATATGGACAAGAAGTATGAACCTTTGCCCAAGTATCCGGCCATGAAGAGGGATTTCGCCATGGTGGTGGAGGAGCAGGTACAGGTCGGCGATCTTGAAAAGGAGATCAAAGCCCATGCCGGCGACCTGCTGGAAGCGGTAAAACTCTTCGACATTTACCGGGGCAATCAAGTGGCCAAAGGATCCAAGAGCGTGGCTTTTTCCCTGACGTACCGGGCAAAGGACAGAACGCTGAAGGAAGCGGAAGTGAACGAGATCAACACACGCGTCCTGGTGGCATTAAAAGAAGCGCATCATGCGGTTCTTCGCGAGATGTAATGCATAGATCTTATCCGTTATTGTTGACTGGCATTCAAACGCAAGGGAGAAGACCATGAGTGGAATCAGTGATAAAAATACGGTGGCGGTAAGAGTATTTGGCCAGGAGTATTCGATCTCCGGCGAAATGCCCAGAGAGCACATTATCAGGGTCGCAGATTACGTGGACAGCAAAATGAACGAGGTGGCGGCGCTTCTGCCCGCCGGTCCCATGTCTTCCGTCGCGGTGCTGACAGCCGTGAACGTGGTGGATGAGTATTTCCGCCAGGAGGACGCCATGCTCCAGCTTCGCCAGCAGAACCAACAGCTGGAAAAAGACGCCCAACACTATGTCCATCTTTGGGATGAAGTCAAAAAGAGTTTTGCCCAATACAAAGAGGACATGGCCAGCAGCATCGAGCAGAAGGAAGAGGCTCAGCGGGAATACCGGGAAAAAGAGGCTGAAATCACCTCGCTAAGGGAGGAATTGGCGGAGCTCAAGAAAAGCAACGAAGCGCTTCGCGCCCAGGCAGAACAGATGAACCGGGATCGGGATCATCAGGATCATTCTCAGGAAGAGAACATTGCCATGATTAAAGAGCTGGAAGCGAAATGCCGTGATATCGAAAGCAGTTTTTTCGATATCCAGATGGAAAACATCCACCTGAAAAACGAATTGGAGACCCTGAGGAAGAGTGGACAGTAAAAGCCCCAAAGACAATGAAATAAATAAGAAGGCGCTGCGGGTACTGGAATATCACAAGATCATCGACATGCTGCGCGGCGAAGCCTGTTCCGGTCTGACACGGACGATGATCGACGCCCTGCGTCCCGCTTCCGATCGGAGTCGGATTCGGGAAGAGCTTGCAGACACCGCAGAGGCGGTGACGGTGATTTTGCGCAAGGGAACGCCTCCTTTCGGGAATTTCTACGATATCGGCGGTTTCGTCCATCTGGCAGCCAAGGAGGGGTCTCTGACGCCGAAGCAACTGCTGGAGGTGGCCTACAATTTGACATCGGCCCGCAAGACTGCCGCATTTTTGAGCGCGGATCTTCCGGAGCTGCCCCGGATCCGGGGATTGGTTTCTGCCATTACCGTTCTCAGGGAGCTGGAAGACGAAATCAAGCGTTGCATCCTGTCCGAGGATGAGATCGCCGACAGCGCCAGCGCAGAGCTGAAGCGGATCCGGCGCGCCATCGTGCGCCAGAACGAAGCCATTCGTTCCAAGATCCAGCAGATCGTGGGATCCGCGGAGAACCGGATGCTTTTGCAGGATGCTCTGGTGACCATGCGTCAGGGACGATATGTGATCCCCGTCAAGGCGGAGCATAAAAACCGTTTCCCGGGCATCGTCCACGATCAGTCGTCTTCCGGCGCCACGCTTTTTGTCGAGCCCCAGACCATCGTCATTATGAACAATGAACTCCGGGAGCTGGAGCTGGAAGAAAAGAAAGAGGTCTTCCGCATCCTCCAGGAGCTGTCGGGCCAAGTCGGCGCCCGGGAGCTTCAAATCAAAGGAAACCAGGAGATTCTTACCCAGTTGGACTTTATGTTTTCCAAAGGACGCCTGGCCTGCAACATGAAGGGAAGTTGTCCCGACATCAGCGGCGAGGGCGTGCTCCGGATCCGGAAGGGAAGACATCCCCTGATCGACAAGAAAACCGTGGTGCCCGTAGATGTGAGCATCGGAGAAACCTACGATACGTTGGTGATCACCGGACCCAATACCGGTGGCAAGACTGTGACGCTCAAGACCGTGGGACTGTTGTGTCTGATGGCCCAGTCCGGCTTGTTCGTTCCGGCGGGAGACGGGACGGTGCTGCCGGTCTTTGAAAATATCTTTGCGGATATCGGGGATGAGCAGAGCATTGAGCAGAGTCTGTCCACTTTCAGTTCTCACATGAACAACATCGTGGATATCGTGATCGGCGCCGGAGAGAACACCCTGGTCCTTCTGGACGAGCTGGGGGCCGGTACGGATCCCACGGAAGGCGCCGCCCTGGCCATGGCTGTATTGGATCATCTGTACGGAAAAGGGGCTGTCACGCTGGCCACGACCCATTATACGGAACTGAAAAAATATGCGCTCGCCACCTACGGCGTGCAGAACGCATCCATGGAATTCGATGTGGAGACTCTGTCTCCCACTTTCCGGCTCACCATCGGCGTGCCGGGAAAATCCAACGCCTTTGAGATCTCCGGAAAACTGGGTCTGCCGGATTCGATCATCGCCCATGCCGGAAACCTGCTGGAACGGGGAGACATTCAGTTCGAAGACGTTCTCTCGTCCATCGAAAAAGAGAAGAAGTTGGCCGAAGAGGAGCGTGAAGAAGCGATCCTGCTGAAGCTTTCGCTCAAGGATCAGAAAGTCCGCATGGATCGACTGGAAGAGCGTCTGCAGGCAGAAAAAGACAAGGTCCTCCGGGATGCCAGGGAGGAAGCCAGGGAAATGCTTCGGGAAACCAGGGAGACCGTGGACGAAGCCAGAAAAGAGATCGACCGGGCCCGGATTTCGATTCGGGAAGGGCAGAATCCTTCCCGGGATCGAGCGCTGGAAGATCAAAAGCGAGCCCTGCGGGAGAAAGAGAAATCGTTGCGGGAGAAACGGAGCCCCGTGGTGAATCCCGCGCCGCCGGACAAAGAGGAGATCCAAATCGGCCGACGGGTAAATGTCCTATCCGTGAATCAGAAGGGAAGCGTGCTTACCCTTCCCGATGACAAGGGAAACTTTATGGTCCAGGCCGGACTGCTGAAGCTTTCCGTGAACTTGTCGGACGTGACCCTTGTGCAGGAAAACGTCACGGAAAAGGAACGGGAATCCGCGAAGTATTCCCGCATGTATCACCAAAAGGCCATGGAGATCGCCACCTCCGTGAACGTGGTGGGAAAGAATCTGGACGAGGCGGAAATGGAAGTGGACAAGTATCTGGATGACGCCTTTCTGGCCGGACTGGGCCAGGTGAGCATCATTCACGGCCGGGGCGCGGGGATCCTGCGGAACGGCCTGAGCAGTATGCTCAAACGCCACCGTCACGTGGACAAATTCAGAAAAGGAACCTATCAGGAAGGCGGCGAAGGCGTCACCATCGTCACCTTAAAAAAATAGAAAAAGCGGACCACAACAGGAGGACCTATGCTTAGCATCAAGAAAGAAATCGCCCGGATCCTGCAGCAAAAGCTGCCGGACATGAGCGTGGAAGAGATCGAAGATTTTATCGAAATACCTTCGGACAGCAGTCTGGGAGACTATGCGTTTCCCTGTTTTCGGCTGGCGAAGGCCCTGCGGAAGCCGCCCCATGTGATTGCGGGAGAACTGGCATCGTCCATCGGCGACAACGAGCTGTTTGCCCGAGCCGAGGCGGTCAATGCTTATGTAAATCTGTTCATCGACGGACAGTGGCTGGCACGCATCACACTGGAGGACGTATGCGGCGCCGGGGATGACTTCGGCCGCAGCGATATCGGCGCGGGACGCCCCGTGATCGTGGAGTTCAGTTCGCCCAACATCGCCAAACCCTTCCACATCGGCCACATCCGGACTACGGTGATCGGCAACGCCATTTACAAGATTTTCGATTTTCTGGGGTACAAGACCATTCGGATCAACCATCTGGGCGACTACGGGACTCAGTTCGGAAAAATGATCGTGGCTTATCGCCGCTGGGGAAAAAGAGAAGATGTGGAGGCTGCCCCTATCAGCACGCTGTTGTCCTACTACGTCAAGTTTCACGAAGAAGTGGAAAAAGATCCGAGCCTGGACGACGAAGCCAGAGAGGTGTTTTCGAAGCTGGAGCACCAGGCGCCGGAAGAGACGGCGCTGTGGCAATGGTTCCGGGACGAAAGCCTTAAGGAATTCTCCCGTGTCTACGAGATGCTGAACATCGAGTTCGACTCCTTTGCCGGGGAAAGCTTCTATTCCGACAAGATGCCCGCCGTTCTGGAAGAGATGGAGTCCAAGGGCATATTAAAGGATTCCCAGGGCGCAAAGATCGTGGATTTGGAACAATACGGCATGCCGCCGGCCCTGATTACCAAGACCGACGGATCCTCGCTGTACATCACGCGAGACATCGCTGCGGCGATCTACAGAAAAAAAACCTATGATTTCTATAAGAACATTTACGTGGTGGGCGCGCAGCAGAACCTGCACTTCCAGCAGTGGTTCAAGATCCTTGAGCTCATGGGACATGAGTGGCACGATCAGTGCATCCACATTAACTTCGGGACCGTCAGTCTGGCTGAAGGGACCCTTTCGACCCGAAAAGGCCGGGTCGTCTTCCTGGAAGATGTGCTGAACAAAGCCGTGGAGCAGACACGTCAGGTGATCCGGGACAAGAATGTGAACACCGACAGCATCGAAGAAACCGCAAAAATGGTGGGCATCGGCGCCGTCATTTTCCAGGAACTGTCCAACGGACGGATCAAAGACTACACCTTCTCCTGGGAGAAAACCCTGAACTTCGACGGCGAAACGGGGCCCTACGTGCAATATACCCATGCCAGAGCCGCCAGCGTGCTGCGCAACGGCGGCTGGACGACGCCTCCGTCCCTCGATGCGGTGGACCTGACCTATCTGTCCGGCGACAGCGCTTTCGGCCTGCTTAAGACGATTTATCGATTCCCCGAGGTGGTGCTGGATGCCGGCGACAAGTATGAACCGTCCCTGGTCACACGGCACATCGTGGATGTGGCTCAAGCCTTCAATAAGTTTTATCACGACGAGCATATCCTCACTGAAAACCCCGAAGAAAAGGAAGCCAAACTGCTGCTCACCTATGCGGCCAAGCAAACCATCAAAAACGGCCTGGGTCTTTTGGGAATCCAGGCGCCGGAGAAAATGTAATGCAATACGAAGGAATGGTTTACCGGCCTCCCAGCGAGGCCTACAGTCTCATCATACAGATCACCATCGGTTGCTCCCACAACGGGTGCACCTTCTGCTCCATGTTCAAGGATAAGCAGTTTCGGGTTCGAAAATTGGAAGAGATCCGGGCGGATCTGACGGAAGCCAGAGGCTATTACAAGCGCGTCGACAGGATTTTTTTGGCCGACGGCGACGCCCTCTGCCTTGCTACGGATAAACTGCTGACGATCTTGGATCTGATCCGGGAGCTCTTTCCCGAATGTCAGCGGGTGGGCGTTTACGGTTCTGCGCGGGATGTGCTGCGCAAGTCACCGGAAGAGCTGGCCCGGCTGAAGGGAGCCGGCCTGGGTATCGTCTATCTGGGCGCCGAATCCGGAAGCCCGCAAATCCTGAAGGCGATCAACAAGAATGCCACCCGGGAAGAACTGATCGAATCGGTGCAGCGTATCGAAGCCTCGGGCCTGCGCTCCTCGGTTACATTCATCTCCGGCATCGGCGGCAGAGCCCTGTGGCAGGAGCATGCCCTGATGACAGCCTCCATGATCAGCGAGATGCAGCCCTATTACGCCAGCGTGCTCACCCTGATGGTGGAGCCGGCGGCGCCGATTTACGATGACATCAAGGAAGGGCGTTTCGAGTTGCTCACACCGGCGGAAGTGATGGCGGAAATGGAATGTCTGCTGGAAAACATCCACGTAACGAAGAAGTGCGTGTTCCGGAGCAATCACGCTTCCAATTACCTGTCCCTGAAGGGCGATCTGCCCGAGGACCGGGAGCGAATGCTGGCGCAGATCCGGGCGGCGAAAGAAAACACATCCATGCTCAAGGAGGAATATTTCAGAGCGCTGTAAGGACGGAGGATCCACATTTCATGAGAATCTTGCTGACCACACTCAATTCGAAGTTTATCCATTCCAACCTGGCGCTTCGCTATTTGTATTCCGTGGCAGGGCGGTATCGGGATCAGATGGAGATCGACGAATATACCATCAATCACACGGATGACTACATTTTCACCGAACTGATGCGCAAGGACAGCAAGCTCTACTGTTTTTCCTGCTATATTTGGAACATTGAACGAACCCTGTATTTGGCCCAAACCTTAAAGCAGGCCAAGCCCAACGTAAAAATCCTTCTGGGCGGTCCGGAAGTAAGCTACGAAGGCGAAGAATTCCTTTTTCAGAATCCTTATGTGGATTATGTGATCCAGGGAGAAGGAGAGGGCGCTTTTTCCGCTTTTTTGAAGCAGTACTTTGCTACTATGCCCGACTATGACAGCGTTTGGGGTCTCCTGTACCGATCCGGCGCCATCGTTCGAAAGAATAAGCCTTGTCCGCCGCTGAAATTTGAAAGTGTGCCCAATCCCTACGAACTTTTACCTGCCGAAGAGGACAAGATCCTCTACTATGAATCCTCCCGAGGCTGCCCCTTCAACTGCGCCTACTGCTTGTCCTGCATAGAACGGCAGGTACGCGCCCTGCCCCTGGAGCGGGTGAAAGAAGATTTGAAATACTTCATCTATAAGCGCGTCAAGCAAGTAAAGTTCGTGGATCGGACCTTCAATTTCGATGCCCGGCGCAGCCTGGAGATCATGAAATATCTGATCGAGAAGGACAACGGCATCACGAATTATCACCTGGAGCTTTGCGGAGAGTTGATGACCGAGGAGCACTTTGCGCTGCTGTCTCAAGCCCGCCCCGGATTATTCCAATTCGAGATCGGCGTCCAGTCCACCCATCCCTCCACGCTGAACGCCATCAACCGCAGAGGAAATTTCGACAAGATTGCCGAGACGGTCCGGCGAATACAGGCCATCGGCGGCATCCACCTGCATTTGGATCTGATCGCCGGATTGCCGTTGGAGGATTATAATCTCTTCCGTCACTCTTTTAACGATGTCTACGGCCTGCAGCCCGACGCGCTTCAGGTGGGATTTCTAAAGCTGCTCAAGGGCACGCCCCTTCGGGAGGACGCCAGGCTGTACGGCTATGTGTACCGACAGAAGGCGCCTTACGAGGTGATCACCAACAGTTATATTTCAGCCGACGGTCTCGTACGCATCAAGATGAT
>JAQUXD010000107.1 GCA_028692535.1 Eubacteriales bacterium
GGCGGAGCCGGGGCGCATGCTGGACTTGGATCGCCCCGGAGGATTCTAACACCTCCGGCGCCGAAGCCGCAAGGCCGTTTTGTCCGCGGCCAGGAATGGGGCGGAGCCGGGGCTCTTGCGGAACTTGGGTCGCCCCGGGGGTTTCTAACAGTCGCGCCGGGCGGGCGGCGGAATGTTTGCCGGCTGCAAATGAAAAGAGTGCGCTTCGGATGAAAAAATAAGGTAAAGTTGCCTTGAGGAAGAAATAAATGTAGCGGCGGTGATCGGAGAAAAGCGCCGATAAGCGGCGGCAGATACGAAACATCCATAACTTTAGGTTATGGGGGCATTTATATTATATATAGGAGATATCTCCTATTTATATTGACGGTGATTTTATGAATGCATATACTTAAATTGATATAGAATTGCTCGCCATAGCTATAAATGGAGAAAGACATGAAACTCGCACTCATACAGATGCGCACAGAACCCGTTTCGCAGCACCGGACCACGGCGGTGCGAATCGTAGAATTGATCCGTAAGGCCGGCGAAGGTCGTCCGGATCTGGTCGTGCTGCCCGAGTGCGCCTATCCGTCCTACATGCTTTATTCCGATCCGGAAGCCTGGAAATCGGCTCAGGCAAACACCGAAGACATACTTGTCCGGGTGGGACGACTTGCAGCAGAGTATAGCATGTACATTGTGATGGGCATCGCGTTGACGGAAGGCGATGCATTGTACAATGCCGCCGTGGTTTGGGATCGGGAAGGCCGGGAGATCGGTCGGGCCCGCAAGTCCAATCTATGGCATTTTGACGGCAAGTGGTTCGACGCGGGGCAGACCTCAGAGGTGTACGACACGGAATTCGGTCCCATGGGCGTGATGGTCTGTGCCGACGGACGCATACCGGAGATCGCGGGAATGCTCCGCGCCAAGGGCGCGAAGCTGATCGTCGATCCGGTAAACCTGGTGGCCGCCGCTGCGACCCCGGAGCAGCTGTCGAACCAGCAATACGAATTTATCCTGCCTGCCCGGGCCAAAGAGAACGGCGTGTTCATCGCCGTGGCCGACAAGTGCGGCGTGGAAGAGGATATGGTCACCTGTTTGGGGCGGAGCTTTGTGACGGATCCGGAGGGAAAGATCCTTGCGGAGTGTTCTCCGGACAAGGAGGAGATCCTTTTTGTCGATATCGATCTCTCCGAATGTAAGGAAATCCCGGAAAAGCGCCCGGCGCTTTACGAGGCCGTGGTGACGCCCACGGAAGAACTACCCGTTACCCGAGACATTCAGGCAGCCTATACCATGGATGAACTGAATCTGTATACGCTGCTCGTTCGCTACTCTTACGCGTCCAAGGAAGAGTACATCGAGAAAGCAATGAGATATCTTCGCAACGGTCAGATCGCTTCGGCGGACCTGATCGTGCTGCCCGAGCTGGAGGAAGAATTCCGGCTGGACGACGCGCTGACGGAGACCGTCAGCAAAGCCCTGGAAGGGGACACCGTGGCGGCTTTGGCCGGCCGCATCGACACCGGCAAAGGGCCGGCCCGCGTCGTCCGCTTCCTCACCTCGAAAGGCCTCCTCGGCGCCCTGCAGTCCACCCACTGCGCGGGCGTGCAGAACGCAGACAGCATTGAAGTACTCTCTCTGACCCCATCCATCAAGATCGCCGTCCTGTTCGACGAAGAGGCGGAGATCCCCGAAATAACCAGAACCGCAATGCTCAAAGGCGCAGATATTCTCCTCTGCTACGACGGAAGCAGCAACCCTATGCGGATCAAGACCCTCAAGACCAGGGCAGCAGAAAATTCAGTCTTTTTGATCCGCAGCGCTGCCGTCCAAGGAATCGACACCGGCGCCATCTACAATCCTGCCGGCGGCCAAATCCTCACCACTCTTACCTCCGAGGAACACGCCGCCGCAGGCTACATCAACACCGCCCTGAGCAAATCCAAGAGCATCGTGCCGGGTACGCACATCGTCCACGGGCGTATCCCGAGCTTTTATAAAAAGGAGCGAAACCATGAATAAAAAAACGACACTCATCAAAGACGCCGTCGTCGTCACTTCCAAGAACTGCATCCCTGCAGACATTCTGATCAAAGAAGGAAAGATCGACGCCCTGCTCACCCCCGGCACCCTCTGTGATGCCGACGAGACCATCGACGCCAAAGGGCGCTATGTGATGCCCGGCTGTGTGGACGGTCACACCCACATGATGGATCCGGGCAACACCGACCGGGAAGAATTCTCCACCGGGACCATGGCCGCTGCCGTGGGCGGCACCACCACCATCGTGGATCACCACAGAAACGTGCCTGCTGTTTACGATGTTCAGGCCCATCTGGAAAAGATTCAATTCCTGGAAGGCAAATCCTGTGTGGACTACGGCTTTATGGGCGGCATTTCCCCCACGAACACCAAAGAACTCAAAGCCATGTGGGACGCCGGTGTAGTTTCCTTTAAAACCTTTACCTGCAACCTCCACGGAGTCAAAGCCATGCATACAAGTTATCTGGTGGAGGCCTTTACCGAAGTAGCCCGCTTCAACGGCACCGTTCTGATCCACTGCGAGGATGACGGGATCTGCCAATACAACGAAGAAAAGCTGAAAGCCGAAGGCAGAACGGACTACCTGTCCCAGTGGGAATGGCGGTCCAAGCTGGCCGAGCGGATCGCCGCCAAGACCGTGGTGGAAGTGGCCAAAGAAACCGGATGCCGGGTGATCATCGCCCACGTATCCCAGCCCGAGATCCTGCAGGTGATCCACGAAGCTCAAGAGGAAGGCTACGAGATCTACGCCGAAAGCTGCGCCCACTATTTCAACCTGACCGTGGACGATCTGGCAAAGAAAGGTCCCTGGGTCAAATTCACCCCGCCCATGAATACCGCAGAGAAGAAAGAAGAGCTTTGGAAGCTGTTCGATCGGGGCTACGTGACGACTATGGGTTCGGATCACTGTCCGTACCCCAAATCCGACAAGATCCCCGGTGAAAAGAATATCTGGGATGCGCCCAATGGGATCCCCGGTGTGGAAACGTCTTTGAAAGCCATGCTCAATGGCGTCAACGAAGGCCGGACGACCCTGAACCGCATCGTGGAATGCATGTGCGAAAATCCCGCCAAAGTCTATGGGCTTTTCCCGCGGAAGGGCCACATCGAAGTCGGCGCCGACGCGGATCTGGTGATCCTGGATATGGAAAAAGTCGAGACCATCCAAAATGAGAACATCGTCTCCAAGTGTGGATGGTCCGCCTTTGAAGGAAAAACGTTCAAAGGCGCGGCGGACACGGTTCTCCTGCGGGGCCGCGTGATCGCAGAAGGCGGCGCGTTCAAAGGCGAAGTCGGTTACGGAAAGTTTACAGGCAGGGAAGAGTCCTGTCTGAAATAGCCATCCAAGGAGGCGCTTCATGGATACTCAAACGAAAACGAAAAATAAAAAATCCGTATTCGAAAAGCTGAACAGTGCCATCATAACCTTTGAGCACTATGCCATAGCATCCGGAATGATTTTGATCTCCGTCATTATCTTCATCAATGTCATTGGCAGATATTTTTTCGACACTTCGTTCACATGGCCGGAAGAGCTTTCAAGATACATCATCGTTGCGGTTACGTTTATCGGCCTCAGTGCCTGTGCCAGAGATAATATTCATGTCAGTGTGGATATTCTGTCCAACAAGCTAAAGGGACGGGCAGCCTGGGCTCAGCAAGTCGTTATCAATTTGATTTGTATTGCGTTAGCTGCGTATCTGTCTGTCATCAGCATCAGGTTTACCGGATTGCAATATCTCGGTGGCAATGTGAGCGTCGCTTTGCCGATCCCGACCTGGGTGCTGTATCTGTCTGTCAGCATCGGATTTGTTTTGGCCACTTATACCTACAGCGTAAAAACAGTTCAATTGATCAAGAATAAAAAGGACTGGGAAACGAAAGAGGTGGAAAAATGATAGAAATCGTTGGATTGCTGTTTATCATTTTGATACTGCTTGGCGTTCCGATTTACGCAGCGATCGTGATTCCCAGCATTGTGGGGTTGCTGATCAGCTTCCCCCATATGGATATGGTGCTGATCATCCAGAAGATGGTCAATGGCGTAGACGTGTTTTCCCTGTTGGCGATCCCCTTCTTTATGTTTGCGGCCGACATCATGTCAAGGGGCAATATCGGCAGCAAGCTGATCAACTTTGCCAAAGTGCTGGTGGGCCACTTCCATGGCGGCTTGGCCATTACGACGATCCTTACCTGCACGATCTTCGGCGCCATATCCGGCGCAGGTCCGGCCGCGGTGGTTGCGTTGGGACCGCTCCTCTATCCGGCCTTGCTCAAAGCAGGATACGGAAACAAGGAGTCCATGGGCTGTATTACGTCCAGCAGCACCCTGGCCATGCTCGTGCCCCCGGGCATTGCCATGATCTTGTATGGCGTCAGCGCGAACGTTTCCATCGGCAAGCTCTTTATGTCTGGACTCTTCATCGGGATCATCTGCGCGATTTTATTCAGTGCCTACGCCTTTGTAGACGCAATACGGAAAAATATCCCGAGAGACAAACGGGCAACCGTCAAAGAGAAACTCGTGGCAACGAAAAATGCATTTTGGGCCTTGGGGCTGCCTGTCATTATTCTGGTGGGCATCTACGCCGGGATCATGACACCCACAGAAGCGGCGGCCATCGCTGTAGGGTATGTATTCCTGGTGGAATTCTTCATCTATAAATCGATGACATTAAAAGAATTCGCGGCAACGGCGCGGCAATCAGGCAAGATGGTTGCGATGATCTTTATCCTGATCGCATCAGGTTCTTTGCTGGCCTATCTTTTCAATGCGGCGCAGATTCCCCAGGCATTGGTGCAACTGGCAACGGGGCGATCCGAGATATTGGTTCTGCTCATGATCAACCTGCTGCTGTTCCTGGCCGGAATGATCATCGATCCCAACTCCATCATCATCGTTTTTACACCGCTGATCTATCCGTTGGCCATGAGCATCGGCGTTCACCCCATCCATTTGGGGATGATGATCGTTTTCAGCTGCGCCATCGGCATGATCACCCCGCCCTTCGGGCTGAACATCTTTGTTGCGCAGGGCACCTTCCGTCAGCCCTACACGAAAATAGTACAATCCCTGTATCCCTACATCCTGTTGATGGTGGTGCTGTTGTTGTTTGTGATCTTCGTACCGGAATTGTCACTGTTGATCCCCAACAGAATGACGATATGATTTCCACAAGAGGTACGCTGAATATATTTGATGCTATTGTATAAGCATATAAAAAAGGTTTCACTGAAGTTTATGATTCAATCGTTACGAAAAGTGACAGGAGGAAAGTTATGAAAAAGAAGTATCTCATACTATTGGCATTGGTATTGGTCTTTGCCATGCTGTTACCCGGTTGCGGCGGTGGCGCTGCAGAGGGTGAAGGAGAAGGAGAAGCCACAGAACCTATCATCATGAAAATCAGCCATGTCGGCGCGCCGGATACAGAAAGAGACCGGGGAGCTCAGAAAATCAAAGAAATCGTAGAAGAAAAATCGGGCGGAAGAATCGAAGCACAGATCTATCCTTCCAGCCAGCTGGGCGGACAAAGAGACCAGGTGGAAGGCGTTCAATTCGGCAACATCGAAATGTCCATCGTGCCGACTTCCTATCTGGGAAGTTCCGTCCCCATGATCACATTGC
>JAQUXD010000108.1 GCA_028692535.1 Eubacteriales bacterium
GACACTGCTGATGCCTCTTACAATGATTGGCTTTGGTCGTTTCTTCTACAAGCAAGCGCCGAAGGAGATCCAATCGACGTTCGGGTATCGGACTGGCCGATCCATGAAAAGTCGAGAGGCCTGGGAATTTGCGCATAATTACTGTGGTAAATTGTGGATCGTGGCCGGAGGGATTATGCTTCCGGTTTCTGTCGTTCTGATGCTTCTGGTGAATGGAAAAGATGCGGATGTCGTTGGTGATCTGGGTAGCGCACTTTGTCTGATCCATGTTGCAATAATGATTCTGTCGATCATTCCTGTGGAGATGGCACTGAAGAGAACTTTTAACGAAAACGGAGAAAGGCTGAAATGAGTGAATGCTGTGCGTAATACGAGCTATAAAGATTATAAAGAGTTGTATCTCCCAAGCCTGCAGCCCTCTGTCGTCCGGGTGCCCGCCATCTCCTTTGCCGTCATCGACGGACAAGGAGACCCCAACGGAGAAGCGTTTGCCGAGGCCACTGCCGCGCTCTACAGCTTCAGCTATGCCGTAAAAATGTCGTATAAGAGCAAAGAACCTCCGGAAGGGTATTACGACTATACTGTCTTTCCCTTGGAAGGCGTCTGGGATCTGATCGACAAGAGCAAACCGTCCACCGATAAAAGCAATTACGCTTATTCGATCATGATTCGTCAGCCGGAATTCCTGAACAGCCGGTTGTTCGACCGGTTCCTTGTTGAAACGAAAAAGAAAAAGCCAAATGCTTGCCTGAACAGACTCCAATCGGTTACGACCGAAGAAGGTTTATGCTGTCAAATGCTTCATGTGGGTCCCTTCGATGACGAACCTGAGAGCTTTGAAAAAATGCATCGGTTCTGCGCAGAGAGCGGATATGAGCGAACGTCTCTGCAGCATCGGGAGATTTATTTATCCGATCCCCGTAAGACGGATTCGAGCAAACTGAAGACTGTATTAAGATTCTCAATAAAAGAAGCGAGTGATCGATGAAAATGTATCGATATTCATTGAAGAATTCCGATGTGGTCTTTCAGGCGGAAGACCAGGAGTCCGGCGACGTTTTCGGATTCTGCCAGGAATGGTATCCTACGCCGCTGCAGCGGATCGCCGGCTGTGGTCCTACGGTGGCCTGCGCGATCATGACCTATATTTTGTGGCACTGCCGTAATGAAAACTCTCCGGTTTCGGAAGGGCGGCCCGCCTGTCTATCTGCCATGGAAGAAGCTTGGCGTCATGTAACGCCGGGCGACGAAGGAATTCCTACCACCCGCATGTTCTGTGAAGGGTTCCTGGAATATGCAAAAGCCAAAGAACTGGACGTGGACGCCCGTTCTTTGGATGTCCCCCAGGAGATGGCTTTCCGCCCTTCTTTTACCGAGATCCTCCGGTTTCTTTCAGAGGCGTTGGCATTGGATGCTCCCGTGGCATTCCTCAATCTTTGCAACGGTGATGTGCACAATTTGGACCGATGGCATTGGGTGATCATTCTGTCGATTGAATACAGCGAGCACACTGCCGTTGTTCGTATCATGGACGAGGGCCGCCTCCTGGATGTGGATTTGCGGTTGTGGTACGACACTACAGTCGGCGGAGGTGGCTTTGCCTGCTTCTTATTAGCGGAGAAAGGAGCTGCCGTATGAACCACCCATGGGAAGAGATCAATCTGACTGACTATGAAAATCACATGAAGCTGGATTCTGTCATGCAGTTGCAAGTGATGAATGACGTCATGAAAGCCCAGCTGTCCGACTATCCGTTGCAAACGGTGATGATTCTTGGGGTTGCCGGGGGAAACGGGCTGGAACACGTGACCTCTGATAAAATCAAACGCGTATACGGTGTTGACATCAACAAAGCCTATTTGGCAGAATGCATCCGGAGGTATCCTGCTTTGGAGGGTGTTCTGGAATGTGTCTGCGCTGATTTGATGGATGAGCGCGTGTTTCTCCCTCATGCCGATCTGGTCATGGCCAATCTGGTGATCGAATATATCGGATACGACTGTTTCCTCAACGTGATCCGTCAGGTTGCACCGTCGATCGTCAGCTGCCTGATACAGATCAATACAGATGAGGGGTTTGTTTCGGACTCACCCTATCTGCATGTATTCGACTGTCTGGAAAGCGTACATCGGCAGATGCATCCGGAACCTCTGGCAGAAGCGATGCAACGCATCGGTTATACTCAGGCGTCTTCAACGGAGCACCTGCTGCCCAACGGAAAAAAATTCCTGCGATCTGATTTTATTCTGGCAAAAAGCACCTGACGTGGCCTGAAAACAAATGAAACAGACGTTCTGAAAGGCGACTGATTCGCCTTTCAACGCTGCCCGCAGCATTCGATGCTGCGGGCAGTTTATTTTATGTGAGAAATCGTAATGAGAATCGCCATATATGCGCATAAATTATATAAATATGCAATAAAAGTGCAATTTATTTAAATATTTCGCATAAATATTAAAATAATGCTTGCATTATTAGAAACAGGTGTGTATATTTAGAAAATAATATTCAGAATTCAGAGCAGTTGGAGGCATAACAAATGAAAAAAGTGATCCTGGCATTTTCAGGTGGACTGGATACCACATTTTGTACCATATATTTAAAAGAAAAGGGCTATGAGGTGATCACAGCCACCGTCAATACCGGCGGTTTCAGCCCGGAAGATCTGAAGCAGATCGAAGAAAAGTCAAAGAAGCTCGGCGCATCGAAGCATTATACCGTCGATGCAAAAGACCGGATCTATGAAGATATCATTCAGTACCTCATCAAGCTCAACGGCCTGTACGAGGAAGACTATCCTTTGATGTGCGCCGATCGCTACATTATCGCCGAAGAGATCCTGAAGATCGCTGAAAAGGAAAATGCCGAAGCTGTTGCTCACGGATCCACGGCGGTGGGCAACGATCAAGTCCGCTTCGACGGCAGTTTCCTGTCCTTGAACAGTGGCATAGAGCTGGTTACGCCGATCAAGGAACTGGGGATCACGCGGAGCGAAGAAATGTCATTTCTCGCTGAACGGGGCGTTTTCGTTGACCATGTCTATACAAAATATTCCGTAAATCAGAATATTTTCGGAATAACAGTATCAGGCACTGAGGTGGACGAAAACAAGGAACCCGACGAAGGGGCGTATCAGTTGACAAAGAAAGACGGCAATGCTCAGTCGGAATATCTGACGCTGGAGTTTTCTGAGGGGGTTCCTTCGAAGCTGAATGGCCAGAAACTGCCGGGCATCGAGATCCTCATGAAGTTGAACAGCATGCTGGGGAAATATGGCTACGGGAGTGACATTTACATCGGCGACTGTATCATCGGTATCAAAGGGCGAATCATGTTTGAGGCTCCCGGTCTGCTGGCACTGGTGGAAGCTCATAGAAAGCTGGAGCAGCTGGTCCTGACAAAAAAGCAGATCATTTTCAGCCGGGGCGCCGGCGCCCAGTGGGCCGACCTGGTCTACAGCGGGTTGTATTACGAGCCCTTGGTCAAGGACTTGGAAAGCTTTGCCGATTCTGTCCAAAAGCGCGTGACCGGAACCGTTACGATCAAGGCAGACGCGAACCGAATCACGGTGGTGGAACTGGAATCGCCCTATAGCCTGGTTCGGAAGGATATCGCCATGTATGCCCAGAAGGCCTGCTGGAGTGCGGAAGAAGCCAATGGATTCATCAAGCTCCACACCATGCAGCAGCAGCTTGCGGGAATAAAAAAATGAAACTCTTAAAAGATCTGATCGAATGCAATACCTATGAAGGGGATTATACCGGGATCATCGAGGTCATCAGGGATTTTGTCGCCGGCAAAACCAACGGTACCGTAATCGAGCAACCTGTGGCCGAAAAAAAGTCCAATGTGATCGTTCGTTTCGGCAATCCGCAGCTTGTGATCAACTGCCATATGGATACCGTCATTCCTGCCGGAGATTGGAACCGGCCTCCGCTTCTTCTCTATCAAGACGAAGAACGTCTCTATGGATTGGGAACAGCGGACACCAAAGGGAACATTTACATGGTATTGAAGGCTGTGGAAGCTGCAAAACCAAAGGACCTGATGCTCCTTTTCAGCATTGACGAAGAATCCGGAAGCAAAACAGGGGTTCAATATTTTTTGGATTCAGATTATGGAAAAGACTTGAAAGCTGCCATCGTCTGCGAGCCGACTTCTCTGGTGTTTGCCAACAGGCATAAGGGAGTCTACTCCTATTATGTGGAGCATCGCACCGAAGGCGGGCATTCTTCCATCAAAGCGGAAAGCGCTGTCGTGGAAGCGGCAAAGGACATCATTGACCTGGATGCACAGGGCTTCAACATCGGAAAGGTGGAGTGCGCCAACGCCAGCAACGTCGTTGCGCAGAACTGCAGATTCAAGGCTTCGGTGCGAACCTACGAGGAGCCCGAAGCCGCCTCCGACCGAATCCGAAAGATCTCCCGCAAGGGGATCATCATCTCTTCGTTTATCGGAAGACCTCTGGAAAACGATCGCCCGCACATCAGCGGAGCAGATTGCGAATTGGACTTCTGGACAGAAGCTCCGTTGTTTCAAAATGCCGGGATCAATGCCGTAGTCTTCGGGGCCGGAAACATCAGACAGGCCCACAAAATAAACGAGTATGTCGAGATACAGCAATTGAGCGATGGTCAAAAGATCATCGAGAAAATCATAGGAGAAGAAAAATGACAGAATGCTTAATGAAATATCAGGAAATGGATTTGGAGATCTATCTGATCGTCAACAAAGCCTACTGGGACAAGTACGAGAAAATGATGCAGGCGCTGCCTTTCAAGACGAAGTTCGTCGATCCGGCTACGCCGGAGGCGGCTGATTTTATCCATGAGATCGTCGTTCTGAACGAGAAGGCTTACGGAGCAGGCATGGCGGCGCCGGATTGGACCTTTGCCAATTTCGGTACCATCGGCGCAGGGATCACAGCCGGATTTTTATCCAACGGCAAACCGGTTTCCCAACTGAGTCTCATCGGTAATATTTCCGATCCGGCCATTGCCCATGAGTGGACGTTGCTCGTGGATCCGGAGCTGGAAGGGCAAGCCATCGGTACGCTTACTTATGCGTTAGTTCTTCACCTTGCGCAAGAAAAAGATTACATCACTTTCATCATGCAGACGGACAATTCGAGTGTCAATATCTACTTGAAGCACCCGTATCCTCTGATGATCACGGCGTATGGGTTTGTTCACACGCGTCAAAACAGTATGATGATGAAAACAAAAATTCCCAAGAAAGATGGCTTCGAAACTTTATTGAAAGGAAAAATCAAACAGTATTCGTTTGAAGATTATCCTGAAGCAAAGGCTGTCATCCCTTCAGATGCCGGATGCTTCTGGCTCTGCCACAACAGCCACGAGCTGTATCAGAAAATCAACGAGGACATCGCCGCAGGCAGTACGTATTCGATCATCGGCAAGACCGAGATCGGAACGGATATGTACCTGCTGATCGAGAAAGGATGATCTCGCTATGAAATTATGGGCCGGCAGGTTTCAAAACGATACCAGCGCGCTGATGGACGACTTCAATTCCTCCATTGCGGTGGATTCCAGAATGTACAAACAGGA
>JAQUXD010000109.1 GCA_028692535.1 Eubacteriales bacterium
TGATCACAAAAATCCTGGATGCTTCGGAAAAGACACTGGAATTTGCACAGATGCTTCGCCGCCTGGAGCCCTACGGAGAAGAGAACCCGAAGCCTTTATTCTGCACAGGATCGGCGCGCATCGAATCCGTCGGATCCATGGGGCAGGAATCCGAGCACGCTCGCTTTGCGCTCAGAAGCCAGGATGGAACGGCCTTATCGTGTATTCTGTTTCGGAGAGCGGCGGAATACAAAGACTTTCTCAGGAAAGATGCGATCGTGGATGTGGCAGGGGAGCTTGCCGTCAATGAGTTCAGAGGCAATCGGCAGGTCCAGATGATCGTAAAGGACATAAAGGAAGGTAACAAGCAATGATATCCATGAGAAGAAGCCTATTGATCTTTTTAGTGATCGTCGCTCTGCTGGCAGGGGCTTCGGCCATGGCTTTTTATACTGGAGCGGATTGGGAACACTTCATAAATCCTTCGTCCCGCGGAGATCGGTCCATTTCCGACGAAGAATACCAAAATTACAGGTATTTCATTGATACTTACGGAAAGGTGGAGGCGCTGCGGACCTATATCGACGAATACTATTATAAGCCCGTCACTACAGATGAGCTGGAGCTTGGTATGCTTCGCGGTCTTTTCATGGGATTGGAAGATCCGTATTCCTACTACATGACTGCCGAGGAATACGAATCGGTCATCATTTCGCTGACAGGGGAGTATTCCGGCGTAGGCATTACGCTTTCGCCCAACGAGAACGGATTCATCGAGGTGATCGCGCCGACAGAAGACACCCCGGCCTATGAAGCCGGCATCAAACGGGGTGATGTGATCCTGGCCGTCGATGGCATTCAATATACAGGCTCCGAAATCGATGTGGCCGCGGCCGCTATCCGGGGCCCGGCCGGTACCCGGGTAACGCTGATTATTCTGAGGGATGGTCAGGAAATAGAGTTTACGATGCGGAGAGAGAAGATTCTCTCGAAAACCGTTCGCTGGGAATGGCTGGAAGACCAGATCGGTTATATTCGCATCCTTTCCTTCGAGGAGAGCACGGCGACAGATTTCAAGGAAGCTCTTCAAACGCTGGAACGGGGGAACGCTGCGGGATTCATTCTGGATCTCCGGGACAATCCCGGCGGGCTGGTGGATGTCTGTATCGACGTGGCAGATCTTCTGATGGATCAGGGAACCGTGGTTTACAGTCAGGATAAGGATGAGAACAGAGAGTATTTCTACGTAAAAGACGGCAAAACGGAACTGCCCTTTGTAGTCTTGGTGAACGAAGGCTCTGCATCTTCGGCGGAGATCCTCAGCGCTGGGATCCAAGACAACGAAGTAGCGCCCATCGTGGGGACGCGGACGTACGGAAAAGGCGTCATCCAGCAGTTGGATCAACTGATGGACGGCAGTGCCGTCAATCTGACGATCTTGCAGTATTTTTCTGCCAAAGGGAACGTGATCCACGGAGTCGGGATCTTGCCGGACGAAGTAGTGGAAGCGGCGCCGGAAGACTACGGAGACGACGGTGCGCTTCTGATCGACAGGCAGCTGGATCGGGCGCTGGAAATCCTGAAGCAGCGTTGATCTGCTCCAAAAGATCTTCGGTCGGGCGGATCACCGATCTTCTTTTTCCAGCCGCTCCAAAATCCTGCGGTAGCCTTCCGCACCGTAAAGCAAGCACTTGTTGATCCGGCTGATGGTAGCGGCGCTGGCGTTCGTTGCAGCGGCGATATCGTGGTAGGTTTTGCCGTTGTGGAGCATCCGGGCCACTTCCCATCGTTGTGCGATAGCCTGGAGTTCTTTGATCGTCATGAGGTCTTCAAAAAAACGATAGCATTCCTCCTGGGTTTCGAGTGCGAGGATGGCGCGGAAAAGATCATCGTTTTCCCTGGATTGAAACTTCGAAGCATACGACATGGGCTGCCTTCCCTTCTCTTTAACACTATAGTGCGCAACTGTGATAAAATTATTATAAACGCTCGCGTACCATTTGACAAGCAGCGCGGCGTCCAGTATAATTACGCCGTGATAAATTGCCCCGATGTAATGAGATTGCAAGGGAGTAGCTTTAAGCCGGCGGTCAACATTCCGCTGCTGCCTGACACAGGCGGCGCTGGTCGCAGGCCCGGGAACGGTAGCCAGACTTACAATTACGGTTCGCGTATATAAACGCGGCAGTAGTTGGGGTCTGCTTTTAATATTGTGGAGGAAAACATGTATCAACTCAATCAGGAGGAAGTGCTTCGAACATTGAGCGCCGACCCGCAAAAGGGACTGAGCGCTGCGGAGGCCCGGCGTCGTCTCGAAGAATACGGACCCAATGCTTTTGAAGAAAAAAAACCCAAGACGCTTTTGCAGATGTTTCTGGCACAACTTCGTGATCCTATGATCTACATCTTGATGGCCGCAGTGGTCATATCCGCCGCACTGGGCGAGTTCAGCGACGCCTTTATCATCGTGGCTGTCATCTTGCTCAATGCCATCGTCGGTGTCGTACAGGAATCGAAGGCCGAAAAGTCGCTGGAGGCGCTGAAACAGCTTTCCAGCCCGGTGGCAATGGTTCGCAGGGAAGGAAAAACCTTTGAGATCCCTGCGGCTGAACTGGTTCCCGGCGACATCGTCCTTCTGGAAGCCGGGCGAGTCGTACCCGCGGACCTGCGCCTGCTCAGTTCGGTCAATCTCAAGATCGAGGAATCCGCCCTGACCGGCGAGTCGGTGCCGGTGGAGAAGGATGCAGATTTTGTGGCCGTAGCCGACGCCCTTTTGGGCGATCGCCTCAACATGGCCTATTTGTCCACTGCCGTTTCCTATGGAAGAGGCGAAGGCGTGGTCAGCTATACGGGAATGGATACGGAGATCGGAAAGATCGCCCGAATGATCAATGAGGCCGGGACAGAGATGACACCGCTGCAAAAGCGTCTGGCCGACCTTGGCAAAGTGCTCGGAATCGTGGCGGTCGTCCTGTGTGTCGGGCTGTTCGGCGTAGCCATGCTTCAGGGAAGAGATCTGATGGAAATGCTTCTGACGGCGATTTCTCTGGCTGTAGCGGCGATCCCGGAAGGCTTGCCTGCCGTGGTGACCATCGTACTGGCCCTGGGTGTACAGCGCATGGTCAAGGTCAACACCATTGTCCGACGTTTGCCATCCGTGGAAACACTGGGTTCTGTGAGCATCGTATGCTCCGACAAGACCGGGACGCTCACTCAAAATAAGATGACCGTCACCCGGCTGTTTATGAACGATGAGACGGTTGAAGCGTCTTCGGCGGAGTACGAGCCTTACCGAATGCTGATCAACGGGATGATCCAGTGTTCCGACGCCACGGTGGAAGAAGGCGTTCGACTGGGCGATCCTACGGAGCTTGCCCTGGTGGATCTGGGATTGGCCAAAGGTGTTACGAAGGCATCTCTACAGGCGCGATCCCCCAGAATCAACGAACAGCCCTTCGATTCCACTCGAAAAATGATGACGACCGTCCACAAAGGTCAGGACGGGCGGATCATTTCCTATACAAAAGGCGCGATGGATAACATCATTCGAAACTGCCCCCAAATTCTACGGGATGGAGAGATCCACACGCTTACGGGAGCGGACCAGGAGCTCATTGAGCGCGCGGCTCGGGACATGGCGGCAGACGCGCTGCGAGTACTTGCCCTGGCGATCCGCTGGGATAATACGGAAGCTGAGGAGTCCGAACTGATCTTTGTCGGACTGATGGGTATGATCGATCCGCCTCGTCCTGAAGCGGCGGAAGCGGTCCGGATCTTCAAAGAAGCTTCGGTTACCACGGTGATGATCACAGGCGACCACAAGGATACGGCTTTTGCTATTGCCAAAGAGCTTGGCATTGCCGATTCTCCCGAGCAATGCATCGCAGGGGACGAATTGTCTCGCATGACACAAGAAGAACTGAACGGCCGTGTAATGGAGCTTCGGGTATTTGCCCGGGTGTCCCCGGAAAATAAAGTGATGATCGTGAACGCCTACCGTTCTCACGGTCATATTGTTTCCATGACCGGTGATGGCGTAAACGATGCCCCGTCCCTCAACGCAGCGGATATCGGCGTAGCCATGGGGATCACAGGAACGGATGTGGCCAAGGGCGCTGCGGACATGGTCCTGACCGACGATAATTTTGCCAGCATCCAGAAAGCCATCCACGAAGGGCGTGTCATTTACAACAATATCCGAAAGACCGTCCTGTTCCTGCTGTCCTCTAATTTCGGTGAAATCATCACCATGAGTGCTGCAATCATCGTTGGACTTCTTTCTCCGCTGAAAGCGATTCACATTCTGTGGGTAAATCTGATCACAGACTCTCTGCCGGCCCTGGGGCTGGGCGTGGACGAAGGAACGCCGGGCATCATGAAGGAAAAACCCCGGGATCCGAAAGAAAACCTCTTTGCCCACGGCGGTCTGGCGACTACGCTTTTCTACGGAACGGTCATCGCAGCTATCACTCTGGGCGCTTTCCTGATCGTTCCCATCGAAATGCTCATGACTGCCGGTCGCAGTATTACTGTGGAGGGCATCAACGAGATGATGGGGGTGGGGAACACCTTTATGCGCTGTCAGACCTATGCCTTTACCACGCTGGGGGTGTCGCAATTATTCCATGCGCTGGGGATGCGCGATGTAAAAACGTCGGTGTTTCGTATGAACTACTCAAGAAACCGCATGATGATTTTCGCATTTTTCTTTGGTCTGATGCTGCAGGCCGCCGTAACGGAAGTCGCTTTCTTCGAGCGGATCTTTGAAACCGTGGAACTGTCGCTGCAGGAATGGGGAAGACTGCTGATCCTGGCCACAGTGCCGCTGTGGTTCCATGAGCTGCGCGTTGTGTATTACAAGGTGCTTCGCAGGGAACAGAAATAATGGACCTCTTCGTATTAAAAAAAATCCAGAACAGGAAATACGATTCGGAGGATCTTCTTCGGAAGATCCTCCTTCTTTCCGGTGTTGCGGAAGTGTCGGTCAAGCGGGAAGAGAATGGCAGGCTGTCGGTACGGGCAAAAGACGAAACGGTTCCGCTGCACGTATCGGTGAGCCATACGGCCCGTTACTGGGTCTGCCTGATGGATCCCGCAGGACCTGTGGGCATCGACATCGAAGAAAAAGGACGGAAGATCCGACCCAACGTCTTGCGGGCCCTTCATCCCCTGGAGCGGAATTATCTTGCCGGCATGGAGGAAGGCTCTGCGGATTGGAGCGAGGCGTTTTTGGATCTGTGGACCCGGAAGGAAAGCTATGTCAAGTATTTGGGCAGTGGCCTTTCTCACGGGTTTTCCGACTTTTCCGTGATCAGCGAAACGGGAGATCCTGCATCCGGAATTTCGGATGAGTCCGGTGCGCTTGCCTACTTGCACAGTCCGGCCGTTTCCGATGCATTTCGCACAGCTCTCTGCGCGGCGCATCCGCCGGACAATATCGATATTCGGCATTTCAAGGACCCCGGCCGGCCCCTCAAGTCTGCGGAGGAGCATGCTGCCGATTTTCTGTCCTGCAGGGACTACACCGGCGGTGAACT
>JAQUXD010000110.1:0-2706 GCA_028692535.1 Eubacteriales bacterium
ATGTTGTCAGGATTCATTCCGGATGCAGGGATTCGCGTAATGAACGGTGCTGTAGGACTTTTCCTGATCTATTTCGGACTCAAGATGTACCGCAAGAAGGGCGAAGAAGGTTGAATACTCTGCGTCGAGCGTGTACACTGAGCCTGGATTCAAAGAGAAAGGAGTTCATGTCGATATGAAGTTTCTGATTCTCATGGGAAGCCCGAGAAAAAGCGGCAATACAGCGGCTTTTGTACAACCGTTCATAGATCGGCTGTCGCAGCTTGGAGCCGAAACGGAGTATGTGGCGCTTGCGGATCTTCGCATCGAGCACTGCAAAGGCTGCGGACACTGTCAAGATGTACAGGACGCGTATGGTTGCCTGATCCATGACGATATGGAGACGGTAGTGGAAAAGATAGGCCGGGCAGATTGTCTGGTCTTGGCCACGCCGATCTACAGCTGGCATTGCACCTCCCAAATGAAAGCGCTGATGGACCGTCATTACGGGATGAACAAGTATTACGGCAGCGCCACAGGATCTCTGTGGGAGGGAAAAGCCCTGGCGTTGATCACGACTCACGGCTATGCCGCCGCATATGCCAACAGCCCCTTGGAGGATGGGACGAAACGGCTTTGCAAGCATTCAAAACTGCGGTATCTCGGTCTGTGCTCAGCCCGGGATCTGGGCACCGGCGAACGTTTTATGACCCCGGAGGCCGAGGCGGACGCCCGGGTTTTTGCGGAAGAACTGGTAAAGCGCATGGACAGTCCGGAGCACAGCGAAAAGGAGATCATCATCGAAGGGAAGCGTTTTCATGATATGGAGGGCTTTTATCGCGAGATGGGGAGATTGTTGAACCACGATCCCGATTTCCAGCCGGGGCACAATTTGGACGCTTTAAACGACCTGTTGTGCGGAGGCTTCGGAGCCGTTGCGCCGGGAGACTTCCTCACTATTCGATGGCACGATTTCACAAAAAGCTTACAGGATCTAAGCGCGGAAAATGTCCAGAAGATCATTCAAGTCATGGAAAGCAGCCGGCCGAACAACGGTTGCGTGGTCAATACGAAGGATTGAAAGGAGTAATGCATGAAAACACTGGGATTGATCGGTGGTATGAGTTGGGAAAGCACGGTCACTTACTATCAGATCATCAATCAGACGGTAAAGGAAAAGCTGGGCGGCCTTCATTCGGCCAGACTGATCCTTTACAGCGTGGAATTCTCCCAGATCGAAGAACTGCAAGCTCTCGGAAAGTGGGACGAAAGCGGCGAAATCCTTGCTGATGCGGCCGCAAAGCTGGAGGCTGCCGGAGCGGATTATCTTTTACTCTGCACCAACACCATGCATAAAGTGGCGCCGCAGATTTGCAAAAGGGTCCGCATCCCGTTGTTGCATATCGCCGAAGCAACCGCGGACGCCTTGCGGGAAGCCGGCGTGGAACGTGTGGGATTGTTGGGAACGCGCTATACCATGACCCAGGATTTTTATAAAGAAAAATTGCGGCAGCAGGGGATACAAGTCCTGATACCAGAGGATTCGAAAATCCAGGAAGTCAACCGGATCATTTTTCAGGAGCTTTGTCTGGGCAAAACAGTGAACGCTTCCAAAGAATCCTTTCTCGCGATTATCAATGACTTGTCTCGCAAGGGCGCTCAGGCTATCATTCTGGGATGTACGGAGATCGGACTTTTGATCAGGCAAGAGGATACCCCCGTACCGTTATTTGATACGACAACAATTCATGCCAGAATCGCCGCGCTGACGAGCCTTCGGGACGATCAGGCCGGCGATATGTAAAAAGAAGCAACAATTGAAACGAAAAAGGAGGAACCGATGGACACGATTTTCTACAACGGCATCATTCGGACCCAAGACAGTGCCTATCCCACGTGCAACGCGGTAGCTGTGAAGGATGGCGTGATCATGAGACTGGGTCGTAACGAAGAGATTCTGCCCTTGGCCGAGCAGAACACGAAAAAAATAGATCTGGCAGGAAAGCTCATGCTTCCCGGTTTTATCGATGCGCATCTTCACATGCTCAACTACATCGAATTTCTCGAGCAGGTCAATTTGTCCGAGGCGCGCTCTTTGCGCCAAGCGCAGGCGCTTTGCGCTGCCAAGGTAAAGCAGGCTTCAGAAAAGGGGAAGTGGCTGGGCGGTGTTTCCTTTAATCAAGATCATTGGGATATCCCCGAAATGCCTACGCGCAAAGACTTGGATGCCATATCTCAGGATGTGCCCATCGTGATCCGCCGAGCCTGCTTCAATATGTCCGTTGTAAATACGAAAGGTATGGAAATGCTTGGAATCATGGGGGAGCGGGAAGGTCTTACCCAAATGCTTCTGGGTTTTTATGATGACGGAACGCCCAACGGCATCATTCGCCAGCATTCACAGGATATTCTGGCAAAGGCGGTTACAATTCCGGCGTTGGATGATATCAAGGAAATGATTCTAAAGGCAAGCGCAGATATGGCCAGGCAGGGGATCACATCGGTGCACACCGAAGATTATATTAATTATGCTGTTGACAGCAGCGAACTGATCTCCCGAGCGTTTAAAGAACTTGCCGCAGAAGGAAAGCTGCCCCTTCGGGTCTACCAGCAATGCGCATTTCGGACCAAAGAACAGCTGGAAGCTTTTCTGTCCACAGAAAACAAGCCGGGCACGGAATTCGGACGATATAAGATCGGACCGTTGAAAGTGTTTGAAGACGGCGC
>JAQUXD010000110.1:2806-5503 GCA_028692535.1 Eubacteriales bacterium
GGGGCGTATGCATCTTTCGAAGAGACCGTCAAGGGCAGCATCACAGTCGGAAAATATGCAGACCTTGTGGTTGTTGACCGCGACATCTATCAAATAGAACCGAAAGAGATTCAAAATGCCCGAGTCGTAATGACTATAGTAAACGGCGAGACGCTATACGAACAATAGAAGTAATTAGAGGGAATGTTTCACGTGAAACATTCCCTTCTTTTTTCAGACAGGCGATGTTTCACGTGAAACAGTTCAACAGATAGTGTATAATAAAAACGAACAAACCGATCGCTAACACTAACGGAGGGTACGATGAAGACGATCATTCTTTACTATTCACTTGGCGGACACACAAAAGACGAAGCTGAAAAACTGGCGGCGCAAAGAGATGCAGAAATGTATGCTATCGAAGAAGTGAAAAGAAGAAACATCTTAAACGCAGTGATTCCCGGGTGTTTCCATGCCAGAAACCGCAAGGCTTCGGAAATCAAGGCGCTCTCCGTTGATTTGAACGCATATGATCGAATTATGATCGGCGCTCCTATCTGGGGCGGGTTTCCTTCGCCGGCGTTCAATTCTATGATAGAACTTCTTCCCGAAGAAAAGGAAGTAGAGTTGTTCTTCTGTTCCGGCGGCGGGGATTCGTCAATGAGCTCCGAAGGAACTCGGAGGATGGTCGCAGCGAGAAATTGCACCCTGGTGGAATATCGCGACATAAAGACGGGGAAATAGCGAATAATTTTTCCGTTCAGAAAAAACCCTGCGCGTTTATGCGGAATGCCCAAATAGCCTAGCGCGGCAAGTCTACCTGGAGTATAATAAAACCAAGAAAACGATGAAAGAAAGCGGAAACTTATGGGGAAAGCAATTTCAATTTTCAATCAGAAAGGCGGCGTAGGCAAAACGACGACCAATATCAATTTAGCTGCCTGCCTTGCGATTATCGGAAAAAAAATCTTAGTGCTGGACATCGACCCTCAGGGCAATACCACCAGCGGGCTTGGCATTGCCAAGAAAGCCCTCGAAAACACCAGTTATGATCTGCTTATCAACGATCAGCTGGATCCTTGGGCTGCCATATTGAAAACCGGCGTTCAAAATCTCGATATCCTTCCCGCCAGCGTCGATCTGGCTGCGGCGGAAATTGAACTTGTCCAGCTGGAGGGCCGTGAAAAGCGACTCAAGAAAGCCTTGGATAAAATAAGGGACAATTATGATTACATTTTCATCGATTGTCCTCCTTCTCTTGGCTTGCTTACCATCAACGCGCTTACGGCAGTGGACAGCGTCCTCATTCCCATACAATGCGAATTTTATGCGCTGGAAGGCGTAAGCCAGCTGATCAGCACCATTGAATTGGTGCGCAGAAGCCTCAATCCGACGCTTCAGATTGAAGGCGTCATCCTGTCCATGTTCGACGGGCGGACAAATCTTTCCATCCAGGTCGTGGAAGAAGTCAAGAAATTCTTCGGCAGCAAGCTGTATTCAACGGTGATTCCCCGCAATGTCCGCCTTGCCGAGGCGCCCAGCTACGGAATGCCGATCACGCTGTACGATCCGAAATCCAAAGGAGCCATCGCTTATCAGGCATTTGCCGCAGAGTTTCTGGAATCGGAGGGATAGGGATGGCAAAAATGAAATCCGGCGGTCTGGGCCGTGGACTCAGCTCTCTGTTCGATGATATCGACTTTCATCCGGAAGCCGTCAGCATAAAACAACCGGAAACTTTGAAAAATCAATCGAAAGAAGATACAGAACCAGGCCAGGAAGGCGAACGGATCGTATACATCGGACTGGATCGAATCAAGCCCAACGCCAATCAACCAAGGAAGCAGTTTAGGGAAGAAGCTTTACAGGATCTGACAAATTCGATTCATGAGCACGGTGTGATCCAGCCGATCCTGCTGCGCCCCACAAAAAAGGGATATGAGATCGTTGCCGGAGAAAGGCGATATCGTGCCGCCCGGCGCGCCGGACTGAAAGTAATCCCGGCCATTGTGCGGGAACTGGACGAGCGAAAGAATATGCTCTATGCCTTGATCGAAAATATGCAGCGGGAAGATCTGAACAGCATCGAAGAAGCCAAAGGGCTGTCGGAAATGCTGGAAACCTATGGGCTAACGCAGGAAGAGGTGGCGAAAAGTGTGGGCAAATCCCGACCGTATGTTACCAACGCGTTACGGTTGCTCAAACTCCCCGAGCAAGTGCAGCTTCTTGTGGAAGAAGGACGATTGACGGCAGGCCATGCGCGCGCTATCGCAGGGATCGAGGGAGAAAACCGGCAAACGGAAGCGGCAGACAAAGCCGTGAAAAACGGTTGGTCTGTTCGTGATTTGGAGAGATATGCCGAGCGCGAACCGCATAAAAAGAAAAGAAAACCTGCCAGAGATACTCAGATAAAGCGGGTGGAGGAAGCCCTTTCCGGCACACTCGGAACCCGGGTAAGACTTTCGGGAACAGCGGAAAAGGGAAAGATCCAACTTGAATACTACAGCCGCGAAGAACTGGACCGCCTGCTGGAATTGCTTTCCAGCCTCTCATAGCAAGCAGAAAAGGAGCGAATCGAGCCTATGCAGCCAAACACGAAGAAACATTTGCTGAGCAAAGAAGAAACAGAGAGACTTCTGCAAAATCAGCAGGTCGGACACCTGGCCACCATCAATCCGGAAGGACATCCCTATGTCACGCCGGTCCACTACGTATACA
>JAQUXD010000111.1 GCA_028692535.1 Eubacteriales bacterium
ATCGTGGACAATACGTTCTGTTCCCCGTATTTGTACAAGCCGCTGGAGCACGGTGCCGATGTGGTCGTGAACAGCACGACCAAATATATCAACGGACACGGAGATCTGATCGGCGGGAGCATTTGCGGCACGTTCAAATTTGTGGACAACATTCGCGGATCCATTTATCAGGAACTGGGCCCCGTGCCCAGTCCCCTAAGCTGCTGGTTGATGCTGAGAGGCTTAAAGACACTGCCTCTGCGCATGAAAGCCCATTGTGAAGGCGCCATGGAAGTGGCGCGCTGGCTGGAAGCCAACCCGAAGGTGGAGAGTGTAATGTATCCGGGACTGAAAAGCCATCCGGACCATGCGCTGGCAGAAAAAATGATGGGAGACAAAGGCTACGGAGGCATGATTTCATTTGTGATCCGGGGCGGAATGGCTGCCGGTAAAGCAGTCCTGTACAATGTGGAAATGTGCAAGCTCGCCGTGAGCCTGGGTGATTTGGATACTCTGATCGAGCAGCCAGCTACCATGACCCACGGAAAAATCGACCCTGAGAAGCGGTTGGCTATGGGCGTTCCCGACGGTCTGATCCGCTTGTCAGTGGGGATCGAAGATCCAAAAGATATCATCGCTGATCTTGAAAGGGCATTCAGTTATGTCGAATAAAGAACACGCTTACTTTCTGGTGATGGATGCAGGCACGACGAACATTAAAGCTGCTATCGTATCCGCCCAGGGAGAGTTGATTAATATCCAGGAAGAGCCGGCGGAGGTCTTGATGCCTTTTGCCGGTGCCTGTGAAATGGATATGGACCGTCTGTGGGAATCAACAAAAGCGGTCATGCATAAGCTGCGTCTTGCCAACCCCGTGCTCTGGCTCCAAGTCTCGGCTATCGGCATCAGCGCCCAGGGCGATGGTCTTTGGATGATGGACCGGGAGGGAAAACCCGTTCGCAATGCCATTCTGTGGAACGACACGCGGACGGTAATGGATTTCGAGGAAATCAACCCCGTTTGCCTGGGGCTGAATACCTGCGCGTTGTTTCCGGGGGCAAACGGAGCCATCCTCACCTGGCTGAAAGCCAAGGAACCTGAGAATTACAAACGAATCGCTCACATATTCCACTGCAAGGACTGGCTGAACTACAAGCTGACGGGCCATATCGGAACTGACGCCAGCGACGGATCCACGGCGCTGATGGATATTTATACGAAAAAATACGCTTACGATCTGCTGGACAAGCTGAAGATCAGCGAGATGCGGGACGCGTTGGCGCCCATCAGCGATTCGGAAGACATCATCGGACATCTGCAGAACGGACCGGCTTCGGAGCTGGGATTGAACCCGGGGATCCCCGTCATTGCGGGATGTCTGGATGTGATGGCGATCGCGACAGGCTGCGGTCTTGTGGCAAAAGGGCAGCGGGGCACGATTGTCGGAACCACACTGGCCAACTACGTGGTGATGGATGAAGAAACGGCCAGAGGCTGCATCGCCACCAACGGCAGCATTTTATGCCACACAAAAAAAGGAACCTACATTCGTCTGATGGCAGCGCTGTCCGGATCTTCCTCTTTGGACTGGATGCGCAGAGAGATCCTTCACGACGAAGCGTATGCCGTCACAGATTGCGAGATCCTGAAAATTCCCATCGGCTCGGAGGGGGTGTTGAGTACCCCGTATCTCTACGGAGAAAGAGCGCCCTTTAAGCTGAATTCCGCCTCCGGGGGCTATTACGGCGTTCGGACCCATCACACAAAATACCATCTGGCCAGAGCTTCCTTCGAAGGAATGGTCCTGTCCATGTACGATTGCTATGAACATCTGCCCAAGGGCGATGCCGAGCTCTACGTTGCCGGCGGTGCGGCCAAAAGCCTGTGCATTTGCCAGATGATCTGCGACTGCATGGGTACGGATACCTATCGATTTGAACAAAAAGAGCTGGGACTGATCGGTGTGTGCCGATTGATTCAGAGCGCACTGGGCTTTGAATCGGATATGGCATCCCAGACAGATCATTTTGTGCCTGATATGGAAAATCATCAAAAATATAAGGCGCTTTATGGTGATTTCAAGCTGCTCAAGGAGAGCCTGATGCCGTTTTGGAAAGCCCGCCTGGGCAGAGAATAGTCTGAAAAGACGGAACGGACAGAACAGGAGGGATTTTAATGATCCAATGGATTACCAATGCAAATATCGCCACTATGGACGCGCTGCGTCCCAGGGCAACTTCTGCAGTGATCAACGGCAGGTTTTTTGCCTATGTGGGTGATGAAGAAGGAGCGAAAGCTTATCTGCAAAGTCATAACAAGGAGGATATCAGGAGGATCGACCTGCAGGGTAAACTGCTGATTCCCGGATTCAACGATTCCCATATGCATTACCTTCATTACGTGAAAACGAAAATTCACGTGGACCTCGTAGGCGTTTCATCCATGGCCGAGTTGCTGGAGCGGATGAAGCAAAGTCTCGAGAGTTACGATCCCGACAGCGGGCTGTGGTTTGTTGGTGAAGGATGGAATCAAGATTATTTCGCGGATGAGAAGAGATTTCCAACTCGCGAAGATCTGGATCAGATCACCACAGAGTATCCGGTGATGATCCAGCGGGCCTGCGGACATATCGGCTGTCTCAATTCCAAAGCGCTGGAGCTTTTCGATATGGAAACGAAAGAGGCTTCGGAGTATCGTAAATATGCCGAAGTCGGCGAAAATGGACAGCTTAACGGCGTCATCAAAGAGAACCTTTTCGACTATTTTAAATCGAAGATGCCCGCGCCCTCGGTGGAAACACTGGTGGATATGATGATCGAATATCAAAAGGATCTGTTCGAGGCCGGAATTACCAGCGTGCAGAGCGATGAGTACAACTATGTGCCCGAGGGATTTTTCTTTACACTTCAGGAATTGCTTCGCATTGCCTCCGAGGAGCGTCGTTTCAAATTGAGGCTTTCGAGTCAGGCACTGTACTTTAAGCCGGATGCGCTGCAATATGCTTTTAGTAAAGGATACGACCATACATTCGGCAATCATACACTGCATATCTCGGCGACAAAATTGTTGTCCGACGGTTCCCTGGGCGCCAGAACGGCGCTGATGCGGCAGCCTTATGCCGACGATCCTTCCACGAAGGGACTTGCCATGTTTACTCAGGAAGAGTTGGATGAAATGGTGGCGATCTCCCATCGCAACAACACGCCGGCGGTGATCCACGCGATTGGCGACGGTGCGATCCAGATGTGTCTGGATGCCATTGAGCGCGCCCAAAAGGCAATGCCTTATCTGAAACCCCGTCACGGGATCGTCCACTGCCAGGTGACGGATGCCGCGCTGATCCGGCGCTTCAAGGAATTGGATGTGGTGGCTTATATCCAGCCTGTATTTATTGATTACGACATGAATATTATCTATGACAGAGTCGGCAAGGAGCTTGCCGAGAGTTCTTATGCATGGAAAGAATACAAGGATCTTGGCATTCACCATCCCTTCGGAACGGATTGTCCCGTGGAATCCTTTGATCCGTTTCTCGGAATCTACTGCGCCGTGACTCGGCGAGGACTCCACAGTGGCTCGACGTATTTGCCGGAACAGGCGATGTCCGTGGAGGAGGCGATCTATGCCTATACTGCCGAAGGCGCCTATGCTTCGGGGCATGAATACATCAAAGGCAAGATCAAGGAAGGCATGCTGGCGGATTTTGCGGTGTTGGACCGGGATCTGTTCCGTATCCCTGCCGAAGAAATACTGGAAACGAAGGTCGAGTTGACCTATGTGGACGGCGAATGCGTATTCGCCCGGAAAGAATTTTAGCACAGCGAACAGAGGAGGAAAAAATGGCAAAGTCGGTATTGTACAACGGAAAGGTCTACGTAGAACGGGGCGTTTTCCGGGAGGCGGTGCTGGTGGAAGACGGCATAATCAAAATGGTGGGATCCGATCAAGAGGTTTTGGCGGCTGCGGAAGAGGCGGAGAAAATCGATTGTCAAGGCAGAACTGTACTGCCCGGTTTGAACGATTCCCACATGCATCTTTTGATGGTGGGCGAAGTGCTTTCCGAAGCACCCATTTCCGATTCAACGTCCGTTGAGGATATGATCGAGCGCTGCAGAAAATTTGCGGCAGAAAATCCGGATCTGGTCAAAAACGGCATGCACAGCCAGGGGTGGAATCAGGAACTTTTCGAAAAAGGAAAGATCCGCCTGCCGAACCGTCACGATCTGGATCAAATCTCGACAGACTATCCTATTATGCTGGAACGGGTCTGTGGACATACGTGCGCGGTAAACACCAAAGCACTGGAATTGCTGGGAATCGGGAAAAACCACCCCCAGATTTACGAGGGCGGTACCATCGAATTCGAAGCAGACGGAAACCCCAGCGGCTATTTTACGGAAAACGCTGTCTATGAAGTTCGCAAGATCGTCCCCCAGGCAACCATCGATGTACGCAAGGAGTCTCTGCTCAAAGCGATGCAATACTGTGTCGAACACGGACTGACATCGGTCCAGTCCAATGACATCGGCGAAATGGCCGAGGACAGAGACGGTATGTTTCAGATGTATAAAGACGTTTACAAAGAGGGATTGGCGCCTCTTCGTTTCCGCCATCAGGTCTGCTGCATGACCGAAGAACGATTCCGGGAATACCTGGAAGGAGAATACAAAAACAAAGACCAATACGACGACATGCTTTCCATCGGACCGCTGAAACTCTTCAAGGATGGTTCCCTGGGCGCCAGAACGGCTACGATGCGCAACGAATATCTGGATGATCCCGGAAACTACGGCGTGGAGGCGCTCAGCGACGCTTTGATGGATAAGCTTGTGGGGATGGCTGCAGAAAACGACATACAGACCGTTACGCACGTGATCGGAGACGATGCCATCGAGAAGACAGTCGCTTCCTACGAAAAAGTGATGCGGAACGGCCAAAATGAGCTCCGCAATTCTTTGATCCACTGTCAGATCACCGATAGACCGCTGCTTGAACGAATCAAAAAATCCGAAACGCTGATCGCTTATCAGCCTGTATTTTTGCAGTGCGACATGTATGCGGTGGAAAGCCGGTGCGGCAAAGAACTGAGCGCCACTTCCTATGCGATGAAAACAGCCATTGAACTGGGGATCCACGCTTCCTACGGCACGGACTCGCCGGTGGAAGACTGCAACCCGTTCCCCAACATCTACGTTGCCGTGAACCGCAAAGATTTAAAAGGGAAACCGGAGGAAGGATTCAACACACAGGAATGCGTGGATGTGTATGAAGCCATCGATGCTTATACCGTGGAAAGCGCCTATCATGAATTCATGGAGGACAAAAAAGGACGGATCAAACCCGGTCACTACGCGGATATGATCGTTCTTGATCGGGACATCTTTACGATCGACACGATGGATATCATCAACATTCAACCGGTGCTGACCATGGTGAACGGAAAGGTGGTCTATCAGAGATGAAAAAAGAGAATTTCAACAAAGCCGTAGCGTTGAGGCATGAAATACATCAAAACCCGGAT
>JAQUXD010000112.1 GCA_028692535.1 Eubacteriales bacterium
CAGCCGTGCGTATTGATTTTACATGGTTTGATGATAAACTGATCCATAAGAGCAAAGACTGATGTTGCAGAGTACAAGGAGGAATTTATGCCTTTTACCATTGTCCGCCAAGACATTACAAAGATGAAGACAGACGCTATCGTCAATGCGGCGAATACCCAGCTCGCTATGGGCGGCGGCGTCTGCGGGGCCATATTCAGCGCGGCCGGTGTCCGGGAATTGGAGGCCGCCTGCCGGAAGCTGGCCCCGATCCGGACCGGAGAGGCCGTTATAACGCCGGGCTTTGGATTGCCGGCCAAGTTTATCATCCATGCAGCGGGCCCGGTATATTGCCCGGAGCATAGGCAAGAAAGTGAAAAGCTCCTGCGTTCTGCTTATACTTCAGCCCTTCGCCTCGCTGTAGACAACCACTGCGAAAGCGTGGCTTTTCCTCTGATATCAAGCGGGATCTACGGATACCCCAAGGCGGAGGCCTTGCAGGCCGCAACGTCGGCGATCCGGGTTTTTCTCGAAGATCACGACCTGGACGTGTACCTTGCGGTCTTCGATAAAACTGCCTATGCTGTGAGCCGCGAGCTGCTGGGGGATGTGCAGAGCTATCTCGATGAACACTATGCCCAAGAGCGCGAAGACAGCCCGCGCCGGCTGCTTCAGGTGGAAGAGGAATATCTTCTGGAGTCTGCGGCGCCCTGCAAGCGTCCGGAGATTTTTATTCCGGAGCTCGACGAACCCTTCTCCGCAACGCTGCTGCGCCTGATCGATGCCAAAGGAAAAAGCGATGTGGAAGTCTACAAGCGAGCGAATCTGGACCGCAAGTTGTTTTCCAAGATCAGAGCAGGAAAAGGCTACATGCCGGGCAAGCGGACCATAGTGGCTCTTGCCGTGGCCCTGGAGCTGTCCTTGGGAGAGACTGAAGATTTGCTGAAACGGGCCGGGTATGCATTGTCTCCCAGCCAGAAGTTCGACGTGATCGTTGAGTATTTCATCGTCAATGGGCAATACGATATCTTTGGGATCAACGAAGTGCTGTTTCAATACGACCAGCCCCTGCTGGGCGGTTTCTAACCGGTAAATTGTCGCTTTGAAAGCGACCCGAGGCTTTGGACAACTTGCTATCTTAAAGGCACAAGAGCGCAAAGGAGGACAAAGCAATGAAAAAGGGTTTGACAGAGTTGGTATTCATACTCGACAAGAGCGGTTCGATGAGCGGGTTGGAGCGGGATACGATCGGTGGTTACAACACGATGCTCGAAAAGCAGAAGGCTGCCGAGGGAGAATGCCGTATTACGACGGTTTTATTTGACAATGGTTATGAGCTGCTTCACGACCGGATCGATATCCGGGCAGTGGATCCCATCACGGACAACGAGTATGCAGTCGGGGGTTCAACAGCCCTATTGGATGCCGTAGGCAGGACCATTCATAAGATCGGCAATGTCCAGAAGCATACTGCGGAGGGATACCGAGCCGAAAACGTGCTGTTCGTCATCATTACGGACGGAGAAGAGAACGCAAGCCGGGAGTATTCCGCGGAGAAAGTAAGGGCGCAGATCGAACGGCAAAAGGAAAAGTATGGCTGGGAATTTATTTTCCTTGGCGCGAACATCGATGCGGTGGCGGCGGCCGGCAGATTTGGGATCAGCGCCGACAGGGCCCAGACCTATCATGCAGACAGCCAGGGGGTAGCGCTGAATTTTGATGCAGTCGGAGAAGCTGTGACTTCGTTTCGAATGTGCGCTGCTGTGCCGGAAGACTGGAGCGACAAGATCCGGAAGGATTACGATAAGCGCACGGAACGATGATCCGGGTGATATTTCCGGGCTCATCCGGCCGCGCCGATCCGTCCGAATCGATCTCCAGATAGATCTCCTGAGGATATCCGGAAGGGTCCAATCCCTTTTGATCCATGTAGTTGATCAACGCTTCGTAGGCTTTCCACAGATCATAATAACTGCCCCGGTAATTGACGGTGATCGCAAAGCCGGAGGGATAGCGCACCGCCTCAGGCGGCGCGTTATCTTTGTCTACGGGCAGGCAGGCCCTGACCGTAAAATCCTTGACCGGAAATTCACCCTGCAACAGCCTTTCATCGGGGTACTCACAGAATTCGGGCCAGGCGCGGCTGATCGGAACGCCGTTTCTGATGAGCTCCTCATAAAATGCGCCGATCGAAAGGATCGCATGATCTCCGTCTTTGGCCTGGATGGTCCGGCACAGGCAAAGGCGCTCGGGCAACTCCATCTCATGTACGGTCAGGTCGCCTGTTTCTGTACTGTGGATCTGAAGATTTTCGATGGCCCGGGTAAGCCGGTTCCGCCGTTCCTTAAGCTCGGTAATCTTTTTTATCGGATGTATGCTGCTGTCCATGTAATCTCTGATCTCTCGCAATGACAATCCCGCTTCTTTCAGCCCCAAAACCTTGCGAAGTCGGAGAAGGTTTTCCAAGCTGTAATATCGGTATCCGGAGATCGGGTCAGTGTGTGCGGGGTGTAAAAGGGATTTTGTCTCATAAAACCGTAGCGTGTCGATGCTTACGCCACAGGCTGAAGCGATCTCGCCGATGGAAAACAATCCCCGGGGTTTAGCCATGATACTATCCCTCCGATATGAAAGCAAACACTTGACTCTCGAGTTAACTCTAGGTGTATTTTTATAGTAGCACTTTGTATGTGTGACCGCAAGGTGTGTGTTTGCAGGCCGGTCGGATCGGAGTGAAAATAGGAGAACAAGAGTGATGAGACGGAAAACTATAATGATACTGCTTATGACATGTATGGTGTTCTCCCTGTTGCCTGTCGGTGCTTATGCCGTGGGCGGGAGCCCCTTTGACGGCGGCACCGGCGCCGATGCAGGCAATGCCTATCTGATTTCCACTGAAGCGCAGCTGCGAATCCTTGCGGGCCTGGTGAACGCAGGCGATATCAGCTACAATGATAAATACTACAGGCTGACTTCAGACCTGTCGCTGAGCAGTCCCTGGACGCCCATCGGAAATTCCGGAAACGGATTCAAGGGACATTTCGATGGAGGCGGACACATCATGTCGGATCTCACCATCGCTGGAGCCAACGAGCTCGGTCTGTTTGGATGGACGGATGCGGGAAGCACCGTTGAGAATATCGTGCTTGAGGATGTTTCCATCATTGGCGGTACCAATATCGGGGGTGTGGTCGGAAGAGCCTATGGCACCGTTTCGGGCTGTACCGTCTCCGGGACGATTTCCGGCGATAACATCTACTGCGGCGGCATCACCGGCGCCTCCGAGGCGAGCATCACCGACTGCCATACCGATTGCAGCGTATCGGGATCGGGGAGGGTCGGCGGCATCACCGGCTATCTTTTTAGCACCAGCGCGCAGCGAAGAAGTATTTTGCGATGCTCTTCCGCAGGAACGATCACCGGACGGATCACCGGACCCAGTGATCAGGATGTGGGGGGGATCGCAGGGTTTATTTCGCCTTGGAGCACAGTTTCCAACTGTTATGTCACTGGAGATGTATCCGGTAAAACTTACGTCGGGGGCATCGTGGGACAAAAAATGGGATGGATATCCAATTGTTATGCCACCGGTACCATCAGCGGGGAATACACTGTCGGGGGACTTGTCGGGTATGCAGGCAACAGCGCCCCGGCCAACTGTGTGTCCCTGAATGCTTCCGTGACCGTCACAGGCGGCTCGGTAGGACGGGCCGTTGGAGCCCTTGGCAGTGCTGCTGGCGCTGATATGCTGTCCTTTACGGGCATGGCCGGCGGCGTTTTTACGGATGCGCGCGGCACGACCACGAAAAACGGGGGAGATCTGGGCTGTCTGGATATCACAGCGGAAATGAACAGCAGGTTCGGCGGCAATGCTGCCATCGCCGTGAATCCCTGGTCAAACTGCGATTATTCTTCTTTGCCCGGTCTTTCCGGCGCTGCAACAAGGCCGGCGCACCTCTATGCCACTGTGGTCTATGACGTCAATGGCGGCGGCACGGTGGCTCCTCTCAGCGCGCCGGTGGAAGCCGACGGCAAGCTGAGCAGTCTGCCGGAACCGGTCCGGGCCGGTTACACCTTCAATGGCTGGTATCCTGTCGCCGACGGCAGCGGCGCCATCGTCACTGTCGAGACGGTTTTTACGAGCAATACGCCGGTTTATGCCGCATGGACGCCCGTGCCTGCTCGTCGCAAACGAACGCCATCTCGCACCATAACGGTCACCGAGACCCGCAGCAGCGTATTTGAAAGCGCACCCGCTCCGATCCGGGCGGAAGCCAATATGACGAATGCATTTTCCAGCTCTGTGGAGGTAAAGGTCACAGATACGGATGAAAGCGCTTCGGGTTTTGGCTTCGGGATCGGCAACCGTGTATATCCCTTCGATATTTCTCTGTACATCAAGGGCACAAATATGAAAACAGAGCCGAAAGACGGCTATGCTGTAACGATCTCTCTTCCGGTGCCCGAGGATCTACTGGATTTGAAAGAACAGCTTTCCGTTGTGCACAAAGGCGGCAACGGACGTGCCGCGGCGCTGGCCTCTCGGCTCAGACAGATCAGCGACGCCTGGTATCTCGTGTTCGAAGCCACAGAATTCTCCCCCTATGCGCTGGTTGTGGACAGCGGGGAGACGTATGACGAAGCGGCAGGGTTGCCCTTCTATACAGACGGGGATGGAATCCACAGATTTATCGGCTTCGCAACGAACGGAAAATACATTGCGCTTCCCGACGTAACAGTTCAGTTTAAAGAGAATGAGAAAATCTTTACGGATATTGATTTTCACTGGGCGAAGGCCGCTGTCGGATTCGTTTCGGAAAGGGAGATTTTCCTGGGCACGGGAGCCGGTATCTTTTCGCCGGAGCGCAGTATGTCGCGCGGTATGTTTGCTGCAGTCATGGGAAGATTATATGAGCGAAGCTACGAAGGAATGGAATCTAGGGATCCGGAAAGGTTCAGCGATTGCGCCGAGAGCATGTATTATGGAAAGTATGTAAGTTGGGCTTTCAAAGAAGGGTTGATTAACGGCTACGGAGACGGAAGGTTCGGACCGGAAGATCCGATCACCCGGGAGCAAATAGCCTCGATGCTGTACCGGTTTGCGGACTTTCTGGGCACTTTGCCGGAGGACCGGGGTACTGCGCTTGGATACAATGATACAGACAGCATCTCGGAGTATGCACGGAATGCAGTCCTGTATTGTCAAAGCGCCGGTATCATGACGGGTCGCAGCGAAGGATTCTTTGTTCCCGAAGAGACAGCCACAAGAGCAGAGGTTGCGATGCTACTGGAAAGATTTATTAAACATATTTTGGAATGAAGCGTTTCCGGATCAGCTTACTCTTGCAGTTCCTCGTTCATGACAGATGCCAGCGCAACGAGCTGGATCTCCACCGGGGCATCACCGGGCAAGGATGCCACGCCGACGGCCACGCGGCTGCCGATCCCGGCTTCGCCCAGTTCTTCGTACAGGTATTCCGATGCGAGATCTG